>CANOUM010000197.1 GCA_947570515.1 uncultured Clostridia bacterium | reverse complement strand
CGAATCATTCCGTCTATCCCAAAATCAGACAGATTTTTTCGCAGTCGGCTCATATTGACTTGCAAAATATTCTCGTCAACAAACTTGTCCGTTCCCCAAACCGTCTGGAAAAGCCTGTTCTTTTCTACCGCGCTCGGATAGCAATCCATCAGCAGCTTCATGATTTTTCCTTCTGTTTCCGAAAGAATCAAAACGCTGTCAGTATATGTCAGCTTATAAGTATCCATATCGAGTGACAGTGAGCCTATTTGCAGAATTGAACTCAGTTTATCGTAGGTTTGCAGCAGGCGTTCTGATCTTGCAAGTAACCGCTCAGGAAGGCAGGGCTTGGTGAGAAAGTCATCTGCCCCAAGACCAAGCGCTGTTAGCTCATCGGAAAGCGTATCGCGTGCCGTTAGGATCAAAATTGGGAAGGATGATTTCACCTTGAGACTTTTGCATAATTCATACCCGGTTTTTTTCGGCAAATTTACATCGAGTATCACAAGATCAGGTTTTAGCTTTACAAGCTCATCCTCCACATTTCCAAACTCCGAGAGGCCTGCTGCATCATACCCGGCCTTCTGAAAGATATGAATGAGTTCTTCCCTCAAATAGGTATCATCCTCCACAATTATGATCCTCGGCATAATAATCACCCCCGATTTGTTATCTCAAGCTGGTTTAATTCCCGGCTTGCCGTTCTTTTTACAATACTTATATACAAAATTTCAATAGCTGCAAATACTGTCAGCGCAACAGCAGATAAGATGATGATCGTTTTCAAAGATATACCTACCGGCAGCTTTGTAAAACTTGTAAACATTGTAAATACTGCCGCTGCACTGCTGACAAGCGCCACACTGAGCACTAAGGCAAAATAAAAGGAAATTTGTTTTTTCACGGATTTTCCCATCAATTGCATATCAGCTCCAAGCATAACAAGCGTTTCATAGCGATGTTTCGTTTGACGCTGACTGATCAGATATTTCAGTCCTATCACCGTGTTTGCAATCAACCAAAACAGCACGCCGAGATAGATCGTAAGATAGCTTGCTGCCACCGTATAAAATAGGTTCCGGCCGATGCCTCCGAGATAGCTGTCGTATTCCATCCCCGTATCTGCAAGCTGCGCGTCCATTTTCTGTACTGCCTGCATAAGTCCCATCTCCTCCACAATATCATCGGACAAATGGAGATTACGGCAATATGCCTCTGACTCTCGTGCAAGCTCTGTGTACAGCGTGTCAGGCACAATCAAGGCCATATAAATAGAAATCGCACGGTCTGCCACAATATTATCATAATAGACTGTGGGAAGAATTTCATATTCTGTTCCATCTATCCCGACAGATACTCCTTTTTTCAGTGCACTTTCCACGATAGAACCGAAATCTCCGTCGTTCGCTATTGAAGTATATATTGCAGCCTTATTCTCTGCAAGATTGATTTCTTCTTTGCCTATGCTCTTCAAAATTCGGTTATAAGAGCTTTCCGAAATAACATATTCAATGTGAAGATTTTCAATAATATTTTCAGCAAGGTCACTGGGGGAATCCAGTTTACTAAGTGCCTCCGACAGCGAAGTGGTATCAAAGGCCTTCTCTTGATCACGAAAATATCCATCCTTCACCATAGATAGATAAAAAGGATATGAATCCTTTATCATACCATGCACATCGTCCTGCTTAAGAACCTCCTCAATTTGTTCCTCTGAGCCAAAAAGTGAAAAATCCACGGAATGGCTATCAGCAGAGCGTCCCACACCCATAGCGATGCCATAGGATATACACGCCAATGCCATCATCAAAAGAAGGGAAGAAACTGCCAGCGACTTATGCTGCGATAACACATTTTCCTGAACCTGCCTTGCAGTAAAGGTCTGAAGTCCTACAGCATTTGGACTTTTTTTGCGAACATGCAGTCCGAGAAAACCACCGAGTCCACGATACAGAAGAAATGTGCCGGAAGTTCCGCATAGGATAACAAACAGCATTACAAAAAAATTCAAAGACTTCATCCGAAACATTCCCAGATAGTATGCATTAAACAAAAATACCAATCCGAAAATAAAACATACGGCACTTAAAACACCTGATGTATGCCTCTGGTTTTTGATTATTTCGGTTTGTAATAGTTCTGCCGGCTCCGATTTTCCCAATCCTATGCAAATAAAAAACATGGATAAAAGCTGCACAAAAACAAATCCACAGACGGTCCAGAGAATAGCCTCTATAGAAAACGAAAAATGGTGTCCGATAATACCGAGGCCGACTGCTTTTGCAGTAATAAGGCTGATTCCCTCTGTTAAAAACAACGCCACAGGAATTCCCATTGCCAATGAAATTACGCTGCTCCAAAGCGTTTCGCAAAACAGCATGGAAAACATACGGCTTCGCTTCATGCCAAGCATCAGGTACATACCTAATTCACGACGGCGGCTGTTAATTTGATATTTACAGGAAAAATATACCAGAAAGAATACAAAAAACAGCGAAACAGCATATACAATAGGCAGTAGCATCATTAATTTTGAAACAGCGTCACTTTCCACTGTGGCGAGATAACGCATAACATCCTGATCACCAAGCGACAGCAACGTATAAAAGGCTACAATAGCGATTACCAATGAACCAAAAAACAGGCCGTTACCTTTTCGGTTTTTTGCAGCATTTCGCCGCACTTGTTTAAAGAACATTTGCACTTCCTCCTCCCAGCTGTGCCATCACGGCTACGATTCGGTCATAAAATGCCGCTGTTGATTCTGTCTGAATGCTTCTTCGGAGTTCATGAAAAATACATCCATCCTGAATAAACAGTATACGGGAGCAGTAGCTTGCTGCATTTGCATCATGAGTCACCATCATAATTGTTTTATGCTGTTCACGATTGATAGCGGATAACTTATCCATCAGTATTTTAGAGTTCTTGCTGTCGAGTGCACCTGTAGGCTCATCTGCAAGCACAATATCCGGATTGGAAATCAGTGCCCGCGCTGCCGCTACACGCTGTTTTTGTCCGCCGGACATTTGTGAGGGGAATTTGTTAAGTACCTCGTTAATATCAAATATAGAAGCAAGCGTACGAATATCAGATTCTGCCTTTTTTGCAGAAACGCCGTGAAGGGCTAATGGGAGTGTGATGTTTTCTTTTGCTGTCAAATTGTCTAACAGTTCAAATTCTTGAAACAGATAACCGATTTCTTTCCCCCGATATTCCGAAAGTGCTCCGCCATGAAAACAGGATACATCTTTTCCACGCAGAATAATCTTTCCAGATGTCGGTTTCAGCACTGTGGCAATACAGTTGAGTAATGTGGTTTTCCCCGAACCGCTGGCACCCATAATGCCTAAGAATTCGCCCTCCAGTACATTAAAGGTAATCTCTTTCAGCGCCTCTGTTCTGTTATCGCCCTTGCCGTAATTCTTCGTCAGGCTCTCTAACTAATTGTAACAAAGGAAGTTTGTTAATACCACTTACAGCTGTTGTAAGGTTTCTTGCAGTAATACATAAATACATTCCAACATAGCAATTCTGTATATATTATACTCGGTTAAACGAATAATAACAACCAACGAACCTTAAACTTTTTCAAGAAAGAAAAGCCAGTGTAGAAACATTTCTGTTTTTACACTGGCTTTTGCCTT
>CANOUM010000196.1 GCA_947570515.1 uncultured Clostridia bacterium | reverse complement strand
TGGTATTAAACTATTTAAGGAGAAGTTTTATTTCCCACTTAAATCTGCTAAGCAGTATCTTGTTAAAGCAAGAGAACAGCAGCAGGGAGAAGTGAGGATTAAGAACAAGGGGTTTACCAAAGAAGTAAAACCGAATGCCAATAATCCGGTTGTTTTAACACCCTTTATGGATGTATGGGCAGATCACGTAAATGAAATGAGCATGTATCATGCGTTTACTCTTCCGCTAGAAGATTTCTATAGAGTATATAACTATGAATCAAGATCAGAGAAAGGTGAATTGACGGGCTCTGTTGATGCATCCATTCAAAATGCACATGGAAGGGCAGCAACAGCTTATATCAATCAGCTTCTTAAAGATTTAAACGGTGGCGCTATTTCAGATTCAAGAGAAAGTACAGCTAAGTCTTTGATCGGAAAATTTAAAAAAGCGGCTGTGTTTACCTCACTATCGGTTGTAATTCAGCAGCCATCCGCTGTTGGCCGTGCATGGAGCGTGATTGGCTTAAAATATTTTAGGCCGACTGTAGATAAAATGAATCATAAGCAAGTATGGGAAGAGCTCAAGAAGTATGCTCCGGTTGCTGTGATCAAAGAGATGGGATATTTTGATACGGGAATGGGACGAAATGCTAGAGATTTTATCAAAGATCAGGGTTATGAAGGAATCTTGAATAAGCTAAAGGGATTTGTGAAAGATGGCAATTATCGTGATGAAGTTCTTTCTAAGCTCCCAGGCCTTGCCGATGAGGTAACATGGTGTGCCATCTGGAATGCTACAAAGCGACAAGTGTTTCACGAACACAATAATATGAATCCTCGATCTGAAGAATTCCTGAAGCTTGCAGGTGAGAAGTTTACGGAGGTTATTACTAAAACACAGGTATATGATTCGGTTCTTTCACGGTCAGCCAATATGAGGTCTAAAAGTGTATTTATGAATATGCTGACTGCGTTCATGGCAGAACCGACAACGTCTATCAATATGTTAGAGGAGGCAGCCAGGCAGTTTAAAAAGGGAAATAAAAGAGCTGCTGCTAAGATGGTTGGATCTGTATTTGCATCGGTATTTCTTAATTCTATTTTAGTGTCTTTGGTATATGCAGCAAGGGATGATGATGAAGATGAAACATTTCTTGAAAAATATGTATCGAGTTTTGTTTCAGAGATGCTGGAGGGTGTCAATCCGATTACGTATTATCCGGTACTGAAAGATATCTGGTCAATTGCGCAGGGATATGATGTAGAGCGAACAGATATGTCTCTGATTACCAAGATGATTGAATCGCTGCAAGATTGCACAAAAGTAATCAGCAAAGATACATCAGATATGGATGAGGAAGAGATCGAAGAGCACGGGAAACAGCTAGAAAAAGCAATGTGGGATGCGATTGATCATCTTAGTTCCCTTCTTGGTATCCCTGTGAAAAACATCCGAAGGGAAATTATGGCAGTTAGAAGTCTGACATCAACAATTGAAAAGGATGCAGATGGCAGAAAGACCACATGGGGCAGCCTTATGGACAAGATTTCCCAGACAGTAAAAGATGCAACTCCCATATATGGATGGCTTCCGGATGAAAAGAAAACAGATAAGCTTTATACAGCCATTATAAGCGGCGATGTAGCATATGCAGAGAGACTGAAGGAAGCGTATGAAACAGAGCAGTCTTTGAATATGGCGCTGCGTAAAGCACTCAGGGCGAATGATCCGAGAATTAAAGAGGCGGCTAAGGCAAGAATGACAGGCGATATCCAAAGTTATACAACGATTGCCAAGGAGATTATTGCAGAAGGATTTTTCAATCAAGATTTAGTTGTAACTGCAATCAACAATGAAATTACTTCATTAAGTAGTTCAGGAACGGCAACGTCATCTTCTAAAGTAGCAGGATTCTATAAGATAGATGATTTTGGATCAGCGATTGTAAAGCAAAATGCTACATTGGCCGGTACGATAAAGGCGGATATAGTTAAAACGGCGCAGGCTAATGGAAAGACAGAGGAAGAAGCATATAAAAGCTTTGTTAGCTCGGCCAAAAGCACGATTAAGGAGCAATTTGAAGCTGGGACAATATCTAAAGTTAATGCAGTCAAAGCGCTTGTTGACTACTGCGACATCGAACAGGGTGAGGCAGAGCTGCAGATTGAAGTTTATAGCTGGCAACGAGATATTCCAGAATGTGACACTATTACGGTGACTGCAATCAAGGACTATAACGATTATTGCAGTGCTGCAGGCATTACTAAAAAGCAGTACTATGACGCCTGGCGATATTATCAGGATACATCAGGCGACTATGATGAAAATGGCGATAGTATCCCATATTCAAGAGTCAATAAGGTTATGCCATACATTGCAAACTTGCCATTAACTTCGGAGCAAAAGACGATATTGGCAATGTGTTGGTGGTCGGAAGCTACTGTTTATAAATATAAGTTATGGTAAGGTAGCAGAACGCAGGGAGGGGTACTGTATTCCTCCCTGTTATGTTACTCTAAAATAAAATGAATGGAGGTGAGGAATGTGGATTGGTCAACGATTATTGTGGCAGGATTAGCATTGATTGGTACATTAGCGGGATCATATTTTGCTAATAACAGAACTACAGCGGTGCTGGAGATGCGGATGCGGTCATTAGAGGAAAAAGTAAACAAGCATAATCAGGTAGTAGAACGGATGGCGGTTGCTGAGCAGAGTTTAAAGGCGGCATGGCATCAGATCGATGAGATTAAGGAGGAGATTCGATGATTAAGAAAATTACTACAAAAACATGGGTAAAGGCAGCCAGTGTAAGGGCTATTAAGACGGTTGCACAGACGACCGTAGCAACGATTGGAACGGCTGCGGCACTGGGGCAGGTAGATTGGATCATGGTTGCGAGTGCATCGGCCTTAGCGGGCATACTGAGCCTTTTAACGAGCATAGCAGGACTTCCGGAGGTTGAATAATGAATATTATCCAAAAAAAATATAATTGGGCGTATGAGCCTACTTCGCGTAATGTATCGGATATCAAATACATTATTCTGCATCATGCAGCAGCAAAGAGCTGCACGCCAGATGATGTACATGCTTGGCATCTGGCAAATGGATGGGCTGGCATGGGGTATCATTACTTTATTGCAAAGGATGGAACGATCTATACAGGGCGCGGCGAGCTGCAATCAGGCGCACATACAGAGGGATATAATATATCCGGGATGGGAATCTGCTGCGAAGGTGATTACAGCACCGAAACGATGCCGGCGGCGCAGAAGGAGGCGCTGATCGAGCTGATCAGGGACATTCGTAAGCGCTATGGAAATCTGCCGATCAAAGGGCATAGAGATTTCAATGCAACCAGCTGTCCGGGGGTTAATTTCCATATGGAAGAGATCATAGCAGCGGTAGAGGGACAAGTTGTAGCAAAGCCAGTGCAAAATGCAAATAAAGAAAATCAGGAGGTATGTAACGTGAATATAAGAGTATTAGGAATGGGAGACGATGGTAAGGCGGTAAGAGTGTTGCAGCGGTTACTAATCGCAGAAGGGTATAACTGCGGAGGATTTGGCGCAGATGGCGTGTTCGGTGCAGGAACGGAAAATTCGGTGCGGGCATATCAGGGAGCGCATGGACTGGCTGTAGATGG
>CANOUM010000195.1 GCA_947570515.1 uncultured Clostridia bacterium | reverse complement strand
GGGAAGCCGCTTGACAGCCTGCTGGAAGATGTGATCCAGCACGCTGCCGCCGCTTCCTGAAAAAATACGGAATAACGACTGTCAATCAGCCCACGCTTATGATATACTTGTACCAGCGAGTATTGTATAAGCGTGGGTTGTTTCTTTTAGAAGGAGGATTTTAACTGTGAAACAACCATACAATACAACGATTTATAACACCGCACTATATTTGAGATTGAGCCGTGACGATGAATTACAGGGAGAAAGTGGCAGCATCCAGACCCAGCGCATGATGCTTAGGCAGTATGCCGCAGAGCATGGGCTGACCGTTGTAGACGAGTACATAGACGACGGATGGAGCGGGACAAATTTCGAGCGTCCAAGTTTCCAAAGGATGATTGATGACATTGAGGACGGGAAAATCAACTGCGTTGTCACAAAGGATTTATCCCGTCTGGGAAGAAACTATATCCTGACCGGTCAGTACACGGAAATCTATTTCCCCAGCAAGGGAGTACGCTACATTGCCATAAATGACAATGTGGACACCATCAATGGAGAAAGCGAGCTTGCCCCATTCTTAAACATCCTGAATGAAATGCATGCCCGGCAGACCAGCAAAAAGGTCAAGGCTGCCATGCACACCCGGTTTGCAAATGGCGCACACTATGGAGCCTATGCACCGCTGGGCTATGTAAAAGACCCGGACAAAAAAGGGCATCTTCTGATCGACCCGGAAACACGCTGGATTGTAGAGAAGATTTTTGACCTTGCCGTACACGGGCGTGGAGCCGCCAGCATTACACGGATTCTGGCGGAGGAAAAAGTACCTACCCCCGGCTGGCTGAACTATGAAAGATACGGGACTTTCGCCAATATCTACGCCGGTGCGCCCGCAGAAAAAGCCTATGCGTGGACGATTGCACAGGTCAAGAGCATTTTGAAAGAGGAAACCTACATCGGTCACAGCGTTCACAACAAGCAGAGCAACATTTCATTCAAGAACAAGAAAAAGGTGCGGAAGCCGCAGGAAGAATGGTATCGTGTGGAAAATACCCACGAAGCCATTATTTCCGAAGAAGCGTTCCAAAAAGTGCAGGAGCTGATTGCAAGCAGACGCAGGAAGCGCAGAAATGGTACGACACAGATTTTCGCAGGATTGATAAAATGTGCAGACTGCGGATGGTCTTTAGCCTATGGGGAAAACAAGCAGAACAAAAACCCATACGGGTACTACCATTGCAGCAAGAACGGACAGGGATTACGCCAGTGTTCCATGCACTATATCCGCTATGATGTGCTGTATGCCTATGTGCTTGCAAGACTGCAATACTGGTCTGTGCTGGCACAGAAAGACGAGGACAAGCTGCTGAAACGTCTGCTCAATGTCAGCGACAGAGAAAGAAACTCTGCGAAGAAAAAGCAGGCTGCTGAACTGAAAAAGGCAGAGAAGCGCAAAGCCGAGGTTGACGGGCTGTTTGCTAAAATGTACGAGGACTGGTCTGCCGGGCGTATAACCGAGTATAACTTCAATATGCTGTCCGAGAAGTATCAGAATGAGCAAAAGGAGCTTGAGACAAAAATCCGGCAGCTTCACGAAACGATGGAAGCCGCCGTACAGACCGCAGCGGACGCTGAAAAGTGGATTGCTCTGATGAAGCAGTATGTCAACCCTGCGGAGCTGACCGCCGAACTTCTGAACACTCTAATTGAAAAAATAACCGTCCATGAAGCTGTCAAGGGCGAGGACGGAAGCCGTGAGCAGGAAGTAGAAATCTACTACCGCTTCATCGGCAAAATCGACTGATCTTTCTTTTTTACCCAACAATATCTTTAACTAAGGGAAACGGGCTGCACCTATCCTGACATTGCACTTCTTCCGCAGCTGGCTGCTTTTTTTAACATCAGTATTGACACACTCATGGGCTATCAGCCACAGATGACGCGGCATCAGATTCGGCAGCTGTATCACTCTCTAGCTCATGCCTTTTCTTCCCAGCCTCTTTCGGAAGTACTGCAGCACTGCCGGCAGCTTATTCAAAAATACTACTCTTGTCTCCCCCTTCTCTTTCAAATCGCCAGCCTATACGTCAATCACTGCATGCTGGCCGAATCTCCTCATCAGACAGATGCCATTTTAGAAGAAGCTCGCTCACTTTTTTGCCGCATAAAAAATGAAAGCCATGATATAGAACTCCGTGCACAAGCTTCCAAAATGGAAGCCCTGTGTGCTCTTACCCTTCGCCATCCGGAAGAAGTACTTTCCCTTTTAGAATCCTTTGAATCCCTTCGTCTTCCCTCTGAGTCTCTTCTTGCCTCTGCCCATCAAATGCTGGGAAATCTCCAGGATGCCTCCATGATTTTACAGTCAGGTATATATCAGTCCTGTCTCGAACTCATGGATTTGCTCACTTCATACATGAAGCTTCAGATGCAAAACAGCAACCATTTTGAGGAAAGCTACCGACGAATTCTCGCCCTTGCATCAGCCTTTCAGCTTGAAACTCTGCATCCGGCCTCCCTCCTCACCGCGCATATCACAGCTGCACAGGGCTTTATGCAGCTAAATAATTTCCAAAGGGCCCTTGCCTGCCTGCAATCCTATGCGGACCTTGCCATCTCCGATCTCTATCCTCTGATCCTTCATGGTGACTCATATTTTAATCTATTAGATCAATGGATTGAGCAGGCTCTGCCGCTCGGCTCCGCCCCTCCCCGCGATGAAACCCTTATCCGGCGCAGCATCTTCGAAGCCGTCAGCACTGACCCCGCCTTTACCCCACTTCAGGCTGAGCCCCTTTTTCAAAGCATTTTATCCCATCTACAACCTAACAAGGAGGAATCCCTATGAACGCAATTTCAACCGAAGCTCTGTCCAAAATCTACGACAGCGGTAAAAAAGCCGTAGATTCTCTTTCTCTTTCTCTCGCTCCCGGCGAAGTTTTCGGTTTTCTCGGCCCAAACGGCGCCGGAAAAACCACCACCGTTAAACTGCTGACCGGGATGCTGACTCCGACTCAGGGCAGCTGCCATGTTTTAGGCCTCGATCCACAGCAAGCCCCAGAACAGATCCATCGTCTATCCGGTATTGTCACTGAACACGCACAGATGTACAATCATCTAACCGGCATACAAAACCTTATTTTTTATGCCTCATTATTTGGCTGCAGCCAATCCGAAAGCGCCTCGCGCGCAAAAGCTCTATTAGATCAGCTTGGGTTATCCGATGCGAGAGATCAAAAATTATCCTCCTATTCGACTGGTATGCGGCAGCGCCTCGCTCTCGCTCGCGCCCTGATTCATGAGCCGCAGATTCTGTTTCTTGACGAGCCCACTTCCGGCCTCGACCCGGAAAGCGCTCAGGCCGTCCATTCTCTCATTCAGAAGTTAGCTAAAGAAAAAGGCATCACCATTTTTCTCTGCACGCATCAGCTGCGCTATGCCCAGGAAATATGCACCCGATACGGCCTGATGTCCGAAGGAAGATTATTAGCCGAAGGAAACTTAGCCGAGCTGCGCGATAAAGTCAATTCTGACATCACAGTTACCATAAAGTCAACCGTTGCCCCTTTGGGCCGTTATCGCCAGATTGATCCTCTGACCTTTGAAATCAAGGTAAAATCAGAACAGGAAATTCCACAGCTCATCCGTCAAATTGTTGAAAAAGATGGCCGGATCTATCAT
>CANOUM010000194.1 GCA_947570515.1 uncultured Clostridia bacterium | reverse complement strand
TCTCGCCCTGCTCTAAAATCTTCTGATCAGATACGTCCAGATCATCTTCAACCAAATCGTCTCCTACGATAGAATCCGTAGGCTCTACGGCGCTTGGATCTGCTGTTTTCTGTGTCAGATCAGGCTCCTCCACACTGGCAACCTGGCTGCGCAGTACCGGAATCATAACGCTCTTATTGGTACCAAATTCAACAATCAAACAATCATTGACAATATTGATTACCTTACCGTACATACCGCTGTTGATCAAAACCCAATCTCCGATCTTGACTGCATTCTGCATCGCCTCTGTCTGTTTCTGGCGCTTTCTCTGCGGACGAATCATGACCAAATAAAGAATGACAATAAACACGGCATAAATACCGAGCATTCCTAACATTCCACCGCCGCCTGGCTGAGCAGCTGCCGTTTCTAATAAAAACATTTACTTTCCTCCTCAATAATAAACGAACTCATACTTATAAAATTATACATGCTTTCTTTGTGTATTGTCAATACAGATTCCGGAAAATTAACAAACTCTTTACTTCCCTTCTCTTTTATAACCTTCGAGCCTTTGTTTCTTATACTGCGCATACTGTCCTGCCTCCAGTGCAGCCCGGATTTCTTCCATCAAATGATTATAATAGTACAGATTATGCAATACGCAAAGCCGCATGCCCAGCATCTCCTTCGCCTTTAATAAATGCCGTATATAGGCCCTGCTGTAATGCCGGCATGCCGGGCACTGGCAATCCTCTCCGATCGGTCTGTCATCCAGTTTATACTTCTCATTCCAGAGGTTTAGCTTACCTGCATTTGTATATACGTGCCCGTGACGTCCATTGCGTGCCGGAAGAACACAGTCAAAGAAATCCACCCCTCTTTCGACCGCTTCCAGAATATTTTCCGGCGTCCCCACCCCCATGAGGTATGTGGGCTTATTCTGCGGCAATAAAGGCACCGTGACTTCTAAAATGCGGTACATCTCTTCATGTGTTTCTCCCACTGCCAAACCGCCAATCGCAAAGCCATCCAAGTTTTTTTCTCGAATCGCCTTTGCATGCTCCATTCTAACGTCCTCTAAGATGCCGCCTTGATTGATGCCGAATAAAAATTGATGCGGATTTAACGTCTCCTGCCGTGCATTGAGTCTAGCCATTTCCGCAATACAGCGATCCAGCCACCTTGTCGTGCGACTAACCGAATTCTCAATATAACGCCGGTCTGCTTTACTTGGCGCACACTCATCAAAAGCCATGGCAATCGTAGAACCGAGATGGGATTGAATCTGCATACTTTCTTCCGGTCCCATAAAAATTTTCCTGCCATCAACATGCGAAGCAAAGGTCACGCCCTCTTCTTTAATCTTCCCTCGCAGCTCCGTCAAAGAAAACACCTGAAAACCACCAGAGTCGGTAAGAATGGGTCTGTCCCAGTTCATAAAGCGATGCAGCCCTCCGAGCTGATAGATCACATCATCTCCGGGTCTGACATGCAGATGATATGTATTGGAAAGCTCCACCTGACACCCAATCTCCTTCAGATCCATAGAGGACAGCGCCCCTTTAATCGCGGCTGCCGTTCCCACATTCATAAATACCGGCGTCTCAATCATGCCATGCGGCGTATGCAGGCGCCCCCTTTTAGCCAATCCTTCTGTTTGAATTAATTCATACATCGGTCTCTTTACTTATTTTCCTTTCCATTTTCCGCTTGATTTTTCCGAATCAGGCATTGTTCAATTCGATACCGCGGTCTTGCCTTCACTTCCTGATATATTTTGCCAATATATCCACCCAAGACACCCAGACACAAAAGCTGCACACCTCCCAAGAGCCAAACCGACGCAATGATCGCTGTCCAGCCCGGTACCGCGGCTCCGCAGATTTTCGAAATAAGCGCATATAACAGTGCGATACAGCTGCATAGAGAAATAAAAAATCCTAACATTGAAATCATCTTCAGCGGCTTCACACTGAAAGAACTGATTCCTTCTATAGCAAATGCAATCATCTTTTTCAGCGGATATTTCGATTCCCCAGCAAAGCGCTCTCCTCTGTCATAATATACCACATCTGTTTTATATCCAATTTCCGGTACAATTCCCCGCAAAAACAGATTAACCTCCCGATACTCCGCCAGCGCATCCAGCGCCTCTTTGCTCATAAGACGGTAATCTGCATGATTATTTAAAACATGAGTTCCCAGCATATTCATCAATTTATAAAATGCCAGCGCTGAGTTTCGTTTAAAAAAGGTATCGGTTTTACGTTCTTTTCTCACTCCGTATACAACTTGACAGCCTTCTTGATATTTCTGCACAAATTCATCCAGCACTTCAATATCATCCTGCAGATCCGCATCCATCGAAATGGCAATATCACAGTGCTCTCTCGCTGTCATCAGCCCGGCAAGCAATGCATTTTGATGTCCTCTATTGTGTGCCAGTTTAACCCCTGCAAAATAAACATTTTTCTGCGTAAGTTCCTCAATCAGCTGCCACGTCCTGTCACGGCTGCCATCATCCACCAACAAAATCCGGCTTCCTGCCGCACAGAGCCCTGCCTGCATCATGCGCTGCAGCTTGTCCAAAATTCGTTTAGACGTCTCCGGCAGCACCTCTTCTTCATTATAACAGGGTATGACAATATATAAATCAGGAATCATAACCTTCCTCCTTTTGCTGCTTGGCAGCAGAATCCTTTTTAAAAATAATCCATTTGCTGAAAATATAATTGATCACAATAACCACAACGTTTGCGGCAATTTTCATCGGCATCTCCCACCAGCGCAGGCATTCTACTGTCACGTAAAGAAATGCTACATCGACCCCCAGCGAAATGACCCGTGCCATAAAAAATTCCATCGCCTCGCGCAAGGCCACCCGCAGCTTCCAGCTCCTACTTTCGAACACAACCAGCTTATTGGTAACATAGGCAAACAGTACTGAGAGAATCCACGCCAGCATATCTGCCGGCACCAGCCCGATTCCCATCCAGCGCCTGAAAATATGGTAGCTGATAATATTGATCAGCGTTGTAAACGCGCCAAAAAGCACATATAGCGCTAGCTCCTTATACCGACTCCACAGCGCTTTGATTCTGTTCATTCTCTTTCTCCTTTTTCAGCTGCGCACGCTGCTTTTGATCCCATCTTCTACCAAGCAAACAGTACACCAGTAATACGGCAGCGCCGCCAAATGTGCCGATGGCTCCTACCGTGAGTCCGGGCGTCCGGTAGCGCAGTTCAATTTCGTGATCTCCCTCCGGCACCACAAGTCCCATAAACCCAATATTAACCTTCTCCAGCTTAGCCGGTTCTCCGTCTATATAGGCTGACCAGCCTTCTTCCCACGGAATACCGAAAAAGATAAATTCCTTTTCCTCAAAACTGCTCTGCGCCATTACCCCGGTTTTGGTTTTCCAAATGGCATCCACCGTTTTAGCTGCTCTCTTCTTACAGGCTTCTTTATATGCCGATTCTGTATACCGAAGCTCTTGCAAATCCTCTACATGCGTCAAAATCCTCTGCATATCATAGGCTTGTTCGTCTGTAAGCGCAACTGCCTGCAGCATAGCAGCCGCTTTGTTGCTGTCTGCAATCTCATCCAGCTCTCTTTTTAAAATATATTGATCATATGCAAAGCCCATGGGAATATAGAATTCATTTTCCCAAACATTATAGCCTGCCAT
>CANOUM010000193.1 GCA_947570515.1 uncultured Clostridia bacterium | reverse complement strand
TTTTAAACTTTTTATCCGGTGAGAACAAATACTGCATCTCCGGACTCGCATAGCGAGAATTAAAAGGGGTTTCATAACGATCGTGCTGCATTTTGCTTCCTCCCATCTGTATGTTTCCTATCGTATTAAAATAAAACGGACTTTCCACTGCTCTTTACAAGTCTGCGAAAAGTCCGAGTTGACATATTGTTCACTTTGATTCTACGATCAATCGAATGGCTGTCCGTTCGTCTCCATTGATGGCAATCTCTGTAAATGCCGGAGTACAGACCAGATCCATTCCCTCTGGAGCTAAATAGCCGCGTGCAATAATGAGTGCTTTGACCGCCTGATTAAGCGCTCCGGCTCCTACTACCTGAATCTCAGCCTTTCCTTTTCCCCGAATCACATTGGCAATAGCTCCCGCTACGGCATTCACGCTGGAATGAGCAGACACTTTGATGATATCTATATCCATATCGGTATTTCCCTTCGAGTGCTCCTTATTTTGCATAATCTACGACTCTGGTCTCCCGAATGACATTCACTTTAATCTGTCCCGGATACTCCATCTCCTGTTCGATCCGCTTGGCCACTTCTCTTGCCAGAATACGCATCTCATCATCATTGACCTGTTCCGGTACCACAACCAAGCGAAGCTCGCGCCCTGCCTGAATCGCATAGCTCTTGCTCACGCCTGAGAAATCATTTGCAATGCCTTCCAATTTTTCCAGCCGACTGATGTAATTTTCAAGTGTTTCACGTCTTGCACCAGGCCTTGCCGCCGAAATAGAGTCCGCAGCCTGTACAATTACAGCCACAAGGCTTTCCGGCTCAACATCGCCATGATGTGCCTCCAGTGCGTTGATCACTGTCTTGGACTCATGATACTTTTTCAAAAGCTGTGCTCCCAGCGATACATGAGAACCTTCCATTTCATGGTCAACCGCTTTTCCGATATCATGCAGCAAGCCGGCGCGTTTTGCAATCCGCACATCTAACCCAAGCTCACCGGCAATCAAACCGGACAGGTGTGCCACTTCTACAGAATGCTTCAGTACGTTTTGTCCATAACTGGTGCGATATTTTAATTTGCCAAGCAAGCGTACAAGTTCCGGGTGCAAACCGTGTACATTGGTTTCAAATGTAGCGGCCTCGCCTTCCTCGCGAATTTTGTTTTCAACTTCCTTGGTTGCCTTATTTACCATTTCCTCAATACGAGCCGGATGAATTCGTCCGTCCACAATCAATTTCTCCAGCGTAATCCTGGCGATTTCTCTGCGAATCGGATCAAATCCTGATAGAATAACGGCCTCCGGCGTGTCATCAATAATTAAATCAATACCGGTAAGCGTTTCCAATGCGCGTATGTTACGGCCTTCACGGCCAATAATGCGTCCCTTCATCTCATCACTGGGAAGCGGAACGACGGATACGGTAGATTCTGCCACATGATCAGCGGCACAGCGCTGAATCGCATCGGTGATAATCTCCTTTGCTTTCTTTGTGGCTTCTTCTTTGGTTCTTACCTCATTTTCTTTTAAAATGCTGGCCATTTCGTGCTTTACATCCTCTTCGACAGATTGCAGTAAAGCTGCCTTGGCCTGATCAGAAGTCATGCCGGAAACTTTTTCCAGTTCCGCCAGCTGTTCTTCATGAATCTTAGATATTTCCTTGTTCTTCTTCTCTAAATCTTCTGATCGTTTGTTCATCTGGGTCTCTCTCTTTTCGAGCGCTTCTCCCTTACGATCCAAAGATTCTTCTTTTTGAATCAGACGTTTCTCTTGACGCTGCACTTCTAAACGCCGCTCTTTGACCTCATGATCCAGTTCATTTTTGGTCTTTAACGCTTCTTCCTTTGCTTCCAAAAGAATTTCTCTCTTCTTTCCGTCAGCAGACTTCAGTGCATCATCAATAATCTCTCTTGCCTTTGTCTCTGCAGCGCCAATTTGAGCTTCCCCTACCTTTTTTCGATATTGAATGCCAATAAAAAACGAAGCGACTACGAGAGCAACCGCCAGCAAGATCAAGATGATAAGAATAAATACTGGTATCTCCAAGACAATAACACCTCCTTATTTAGTTTTCATGGTACAATATTCATATTTCTTGCGATGAATTGAATTTCAACGTAATTATTTTATTACGTTTTATATCAAATGTCAAGAGCTCTCGGCAGTCTTACGCCTTCTCTTCCCGACACTTCGGGCAAATTCCTTCAAAAATAATACTATGGGACATAATTTGAAAACCGGAAATCTTGGACGCTTCTCTTTCCAAAGCATCCATTCTTTCCAGCAGAATATCAAACACTTCCCCGCATCTCACACAATGCGCATGATAATGCGGTTTTTTATTATAATCAAATCGGTCGGCTGTAGCTGGCATCTGCACTTTATAAACCTCTCCTTGCTGCGAAAGCTGATTTAAAATACGATACACCGTAGAGCGACTAATACTGGGATATTGATTTTTGACTCTTTCATATACCCGATCCGCCGTTGGATGATCTTGCATCCCCTGCAACATCTCAAATACAGCTGATTTTTGAAATGTGTTCCTTGTCTCTTTCACAATGAACTCCTTTTATTAGGATTTTTTATCTAATAGGATATTATCCTAAGAATAGAAGTTTGTCAATACATATCCCTTTAACGCATTGCTTCAATCCCCAGCCCCTGAAATACCTTTCCAATGATACCTTCATTTTGCGCTAAGAGCTCTCTTGCTAAATCCTCATCCACTCCCGCCTTCAGCATCACAATGGCTACTTTAACATCCTGACATGCTTTAAGTGTTTTAGCGGCTTCTTCCTGAGACACTTCTGCGATCATAGCCACGATTCTTTCACCGCGATCAACAAGCTTTTCATTAGAGATTTTGAGATCGACCATCAAATTGGAATAGACCTTTCCCAGCCGAATCATCGTGGCAGTTGAAAGCATATTCAGCACCATTTTCTGTGCGGATCCCGCCTTCATTCTCGTAGATCCTGTCACAACTTCAGGACCTACGACAGCGGCAATCGTAACATCGGCTACTTCACTTACCTTAGCCCCTTTATTATTCGTCACGACAATGGCCTGTGTTCCTAATTCATGCGCATATTCCATAGCGCCAATCACATATGGCGTACGACCGCTTGCAGCGATTCCGCATAAAATATCCTGCTGACAGAATCCAATTTCATCCAGTTCCTTACGAGCCAGCTCTTTAGAATCCTCAGCTCCTTCCTGCGCATAAAACATGGCCTTTTCACCGCCTGCCAAGATTCCCTGCACACATTCTGCGCTGTATGTGGGCCGGCATTCTACGGCATCCAATACGCCCAGACGTCCTGAGGTTCCTGCACCGGCATAAATCAATCGGCCGCCGGCACGCAGCTTCTCTACAATCATATCCACTGCCTTGGCAATCTGCGGCAGTTCTTCTGTGATTGCTTCCGCTACTTTATGATCTTCCTCATTGATGACCCGCACAATCTCTTCTGTACTCATCATATCAATATTAACTGTATTAGGGTTTCGAGTTTCTGTTGTTCCAATCTGCATATCTCTCACATTCCTTTCACGTCTGTCTGATTTTGCATTTCCTGTAAACATCCCAACACGGCTCCCACGGCCGCCTCTTGTTTAGGATAAATACACGTCACCTTAGGATACTGAATTTTTATTTTTTTCTTCAACCGCTTAGCTAAATTTTCATTTTTAAGAAGTACGC
>CANOUM010000192.1 GCA_947570515.1 uncultured Clostridia bacterium | reverse complement strand
TTACAGATTCTCCGGCAGAAATTGAATATGTAGAAAAACATTGCCGAGAGCTGGGATGTTCCTTTGCACTGTCTAAAGTGTGGGAAAAAGGAGGAGAAGGCGGAATTGAGCTAGCACAGGAACTGCTGAAGACTCTGGAAGAAAAGACATCTCATTATCATCCGTTATATCCGGATGAAATGAGTCTGGAAGATAAAATCAAGACCATTGCGACTAAAATTTATGGTGCCGATGGGGTAACATTTGGTCCGGGAACAAAGACCACACTGAAGAAACTGACAGAGCTTGGATATGGTCATTGCCCGGTATGTATTGCTAAAACGCAGTATTCTTTATCAGATAATCAAAAAAAGCTGGGACGTCCGACCGGATTTAAGATTACGATTCGGCAGGTAACGCTCTCGGCAGGCGCAGGGTTTGTTGTTGCACTGGCAGGAGATATCATGACGATGCCCGGGCTTCCCAAGGTACCTGCAGCAGAAAATATTGATGTGGATGCAGATGGAAACATCACAGGATTGTTCTAAGAAATTTTGAGGAAAAAATGGAAACAAAGCTTATAGACGGTAAAAAAATAGCAGGCGAAATTCGTAAAGAAGTATCAAAGCGGGTACAAGTGATAACCGCTCAAGGAAAAGCAGCGCCCCATTATCTGTTGTGCTAGTCGGAGAAGATCCGGCGTCGCAAACCTATGTAAAGGGGAAGGAAAAGGCCTGTATGCAGGTTGGTATTTCATCAGAGACGATTCGTTTGCCAGAGACAGTCACAGAAGAAGAACTGTTGCAGAAAATCGACGAGCTCAATAAGAATTCTGCCGTAAACGGGATTTTAGTACAGCTGCCCCTGCCTAAGCATATTCAGGTGGACCGGGTGATCCAGATGATTGCGCCTCATAAGGATGTTGATAGTTTTCATATAGAGAATTTAGGGCATCTGATGAAGGGAGCAAGCGAGGAGTTTCTCCCCTGTACGCCTAATGGAGTGGTAGAACTTTTAAAACGCAGTCAGGTTACGCTCGAAGGGAAACACTGTGTTGTAGTGGGAAGGAGCAACTTGGTTGGCAAACCGGCAGCGCTTCTTCTGCTGGAGCAAAATGCGACTGTCACGGTATGCCATTCGCATACGCGGGATTTAGCGTCTATTTGCCGCTTGGCGGATATTTTGGTCGTAGCCGCCGGAAAGCCGGGGCTGATTGATGGTTCTATGATTAAGCCGGGAGCTGTTGTGATTGATGTAGGAATTCATCGTATGCCGGACGGTTTATGCGGCGATGTGGATACAGAGAGCTGTATGGGGATTGCCGAAGCGATTACACCGGTTCCGGGAGGCGTGGGGCCTATGACAGTGGCCATGCTTTTGCTAAACTGCGTTCAGGCGTATGAAAAGCAAGCGAAGAAAAATAAATAAGTGGAGGGTTATGTGAAAAAAGTTGCTTTTGTATCATTAGGCTGTGATAAAAACACGGTGGATAGTGAGATTATGCTTACGCTGTTAACAGAACACGGATATGAAATTACCAAGCAAGATGAAGAAGCAGAGGCGATTGTGATCAATACCTGCGCATTTATTCAGGATGCGCAGGAGGAATCGATCAATGCGATTATTGAGATGGGGCAGTATAAAGAGGAGGGCCGGTGTAAAGCACTGATTGTGACAGGCTGTTTGGCTCAGCGGTATGCGGATGAAATTTTCGATGAACTGCCGGAAGTGGATGCAGTTGTTGGCACAGGGAGTTATGAGAAAATTGTAGAAGTGATGGATGCGCTATTGCTGGAAGGAAAAAAGCAAATCAAACAGACAGATCAGACAGAGCAGCGTGACCTTTCCTATCATAAACGGACAGTCAGTACACCGGGGTATTATGAGTATCTGAAAATTGCAGAGGGCTGTGATAATCATTGTACATATTGTATTATCCCTAAACTGCGGGGACCTTATCGGAGCCGCAGAAAAGAGGATATTTTACAGGAGGCAAGGGATTTAGCAGCAGAAGGCGTGAAGGAGCTCATGGTTGTTGCACAGGATATTACAAAGTATGGCTGTGATTTGAAAGATGGATATAGGCTTGCGCAGCTGCTTCGTGAAATCTGTCAGATTGACGGGATTGAGTGGATTCGCCTGCTCTATTGTTATCCAGAGGATATTACGGATGAACTGATTGAAGTCATGCAGGCCGAAGAAAAAATTCTTCCGTATATTGATATGCCGATTCAGCATTGTAGCGACAGTGTGCTGCGAAGGATGGGAAGGCGTCATACAAAAGAAGGGCTGCAGAAGGTGATTGAAAAGCTTCGAAAAGCAATGCCTGATATTGCAATTAGGACGACGCTGATTACTGGTTTTCCGGGTGAAACGCAGGAAGAGTTTCAGGAAATGATGGCCTTTGTGGAAGAGAGCGCATTTGAGCGATTGGGTGTCTTTACTTATTCGCAGGAAGAGGGAACCCCAGCTGCACTATTACCAGACCAGATCGAGGAAGAAGAAAAGCAGCGCCGGCAGGCGGAGCTGATGGCTCTGCAAAAAGAGATCAGTGAAGCGGCATCGGCCAAGCTGGTTGGCAGAGAGGTTTTTGCCATCATCGAAGGGCGTATCCCTGAGGAGAGTGAGGAAGAAAAAGAGGTTTATAGCGCACGAACCTATCGGGATGCTCCTGAAATTGACGGGTTTATTTTCATAACAACTTCGCAGGAGCTGCGTTCCGGCGATATTGTACGCTGCTGTGTGACGGGAGCGTATGAATATGATTTAATAGGAGAATTGATATGATTCGTATGAACATAGCGAATAAGCTAACGGTATTTCGAGTTATTTTAGTGCCGGTATATGTATTTTTCTATTTGACAACCTGTGTGGTAGCAGCTCCATACAACCAGTATGTTGCATTAGTGATCTTTGCCGGCGCTTGTCTGACAGATTATTTGGATGGTAAGCTCGCGAGAAGCCTGCATATTGTATCAAATTTTGGCAAATTTATGGATCCGCTGGCGGATAAGCTGCTGGTATGCTCTGCTTTGATTTGTTTTGTAGAAAGCGGGGTTTTACCAGCTTGGATTGTGGTTATTTTGATTGGCCGTGAATTTATTATCAGTGGATTTCGTCTGGTAGCGGCGAGCGAAAATGTAGTGATCGCCGCTGATATTTGGGGCAAATGCAAAACAGTTGTACAGATGTTTACTGTTATGTTTTTACTGATTCCTTTTTCGGCATCTTGGTTTTATGTCATACAGCAGATTTTTGTTTATGCATCGCTTGTTTTAACGATTATTTCGGTAGTCAATTATATTAAAAATAATATTGGAGTGCTTAAGGAAAGATAAAATGAAAGCATTGACAGCAGAGATTATTGCCATCGGTACCGAGATCTTATTAGGAGATATTGTGAACACAAATGCCTCCTATTTAGCTCGCGGCCTTGCAGCACTGGGGATCAATACTTATCATCAGCAAGTGGTGGGAGATAATCCGCAGCGGGTGCAGGATGCCCTGAAAGAAGCTTATCAAAGAGCTGATTTGGTGATTACATCAGGGGGATTGGGGCCAACGCAGGATGATCTTTCTAAAGAGATGGCTGCGGCATATTTTGGGGTCGATCTTAAAGAAGACCAAAAGGCTAAAGAACATATTGAACGGTATATGGGACGGTTAGGACGTCAAATTACAGAGAATAATTGGAAACAGGCCTTCTTGCCGGAGGGAAGTATTCCATTTTATAATCATAATGGGACGGCTCCTGGATTTGCGCTT
>CANOUM010000191.1 GCA_947570515.1 uncultured Clostridia bacterium | reverse complement strand
CTGCAGTTCCGTCTGCAGACTGTCAATATTCCGCCGCAGCTCGTGCAGATGCTGCCCTATGTGGTTACCATTCTGGTACTCATCTTTGCAAGAAGCAAAAGAAAAGCGCCGGCTATGGAAGGTGTACATTATTATCAGAAGGGAGAATAAATGATGACGGACAAAATTGCAGAAATCCGCAGGCAGTTAGCTCAGATCAGGTTTGATGATGAGACGATCCAGGCCATGCGTGACAAAATAGCGGCGCATCCCCAGCTGCAGCAGGGATTTAGCGAGGCCTATGGAAAATATATCAAAGGAGAGGCTGTCCGCCCCACACTGGGCAATGAAATGCAGATCTTTTACATGAGAGAGCGTCAAACACTGACATTCCTGCTGTTTCCGGAGCTTTTAAAGCTGGAATATGAGGTAGCGCGTATGATTGGAGAAAGCGTGATGGCCGACCAGATGGGCGGATATACGCTGCCTGAGATCATGAAGCATAATGAGCCGATTGCAGCGAATCATAAATATGCCATTGAAGAGGTGGTAGAGGCAGATGATCATCATGCAGTCTATCGTCATTATGAATGTGCGGATTGTTACGGCGTGCCCAATATTGGCATGAAAATCTGCGCCTATGAAGCCGGCACGGCTGCAGGCTGTTTCAGTGCCGCACTGGGAAAGCGCTGCGAAGTAACAGAAACCAAATGCTGCGCCAATGGAGACCCTTATTGTGAATTTCTGGTCACAGTCGTAGAAGAGTAATGAAGATCGGGTTTTTTACAGATGCACATTATAGCTCGCAGTCTGTGACCTGCGGTGTGCGCTATAATAGTCGTTCACTAGAGAAGGTTCAGCATGCGGTTGCCGCCTTTCAGGAAGCAGGATGTGATCTGATTGTATGTCTGGGAGATTTGATTGATCGCGAGATGGAGCATACGCAGGAGGTCAAAAATCTGCAGGTCATATCTGAAGTGCTGCGCAGCAGCAAAATACGGACGATTTGTATCATGGGAAACCATGATGCATTCGCTTTTACACCAGAAGAATTTAGGGACGTATCCAAACTGGAAACAGCACCGCTTCTGATCTCAGAAGATTCGAAGCATCTGCTGTTTTTGGATACCTGTTATTTCGGGACTGGCGTTCATTATGCTCCGGGAGATACGGATTGGACGGATACATTTTTGCCGGAGGCAGAGCAGTTGCGTGAGCTTTTGCCTGCTTTGCAGGGGGAGGTTTGGGTGCTGATGCATCAGAATGTGGATCCGTCTGTACCGCAGAATCACTCTCTTGCAAACGCACGGCAGGTGCGTGAGATCTTGGAGGAGAGCGGCCGGGTGCGGGGCGTGTGGCAAGGACATTATCATCCGGGGATATCTTCCTATGTGAACGGCATTGCCTATGTGACATTTCCGGCCATGTGTGAAAAAGAAGAGAATTTTTATTGCATTCAGGAAATATAAAGGATATGGGTGAATAAAATGAGAAAAACAAAAATTGTGTGTACGCTGGGGCCTGCCTGTTCGGACAGGGAAACCCTTGCGCAGATGTGTCATGCCGGGATGAATGTGGCGAGACTGAATTTTTCACATGGTACGCATGAGGAACATGAAGAACGGATTGAACTTGTGAAGAAGGTGCGCGCAGAGCTGGGACTTCCGATTGCGATCATGCTGGATACCAAAGGACCGGAATATAGAATTAAGACGTTTAAAAATGGCCGCGTTTGTTTGCAGGAGGGCGATCACTTTGCTTTTACCTCTGAGAAAATAGAGGGGGATGAAAGCAGAGTGTCCGTTAATTATAAGGGGTTGCCCAAAGACCTTGAAGCAGGGGATACCATTTTGCTTAATAATGGTCTGATGGCCTTTGAGGTGACCGATACCACGGATACAGAGGTACACTGCATTGTCACAGTCGGCGGTGAATTGACAAATCGTAAGAGTATGAGTTTCCCCGGGAAGACTTTGAAGCAGGTTTATTTAAGTGAGCAAGACAAACAGGATATCCGGTTCGGCGTAGAGCATGATATTGACTTTATTGCTTGCTCGTTTGTGTCTTGCCGTCAGGATATCCTGGATGTGAAGAATTATTTGAAGGAGCTGGGAGCATCAGGCATAGATCTGATTGCTAAGATAGAAAATCGCTCCGGCGTTGATCATATCGAGGAAATCTGCGAGGAATGCGATGGAATTATGGTGGCACGAGGTGATATGGGCGTTGAGATTCCGTATGAAGAGCTTCCTGCGATTCAAAAGAAAATTATTATGAAATGCCGGATGCTGGGAAAACGTGTGATCACAGCCACCGAAATGCTGGAATCCATGATCTATAATGCGCGTCCTACCCGCGCGGAGATATCTGATGTTGCGAATGCCGTATATGACGGAACCAGCGCCGTCATGCTCTCAGGTGAAACGGCCGCAGGCAAATACCCGGTAGAGGCCGTTCAGGCAATGGCGAGAATTGCGGAAAGCACCGAGAAAAATATTCATTATGAAAAGCGGTTCTTTTCTTCTGAATTTAAAATCAAGAATACCGTGGATGCAATCTCGCATGCGACCTGCGGCATGGCGATGGATATTGGAGCGAAGGGTATCACGGTTTGCAGCCTTTCCGGCATGACTGTGCGCATGGTGTCCCGTTTTCGTCCGCCTGTTAATATAGTCGGGCTGACAACAAGCGAGAAAACATGGCGTAAACTGGCGCTCTCATGGGGAGTAGTTCCGTGTATGTGCGAGAATTATCCATCGACAGAGGTGCTGTTTTATAAAGCGAAAAAGGTGACCAAAGAGGTTTTGGGATTGACAGAGGGAGACCGAATTGTGATTACCGGCGGCGTAACGAATGGCAAATCCGGCAATACGAACTTGATCAAGGTTGAAAATATATAATCAGTGAAATTTACTGCAAAAGCCGCTCATAGGTAAAGCGTGAGGCGGCTTTTTTTATGAGCAGATAAGCAAGAAGAGCACATATGAGACCGATTATAAGGAGGATGGGCGCACTGATTAACAAAACGCCTGTAAATTGTCCGGCGATGATGAGAACCAGAGGAAGGATCAGGAAAATAGCCCATTGCTGCGCATCCTCCATGCTGTGTGCCTTGGCAGACACGCGGACGATTATGGTGATCACAATCAGAGAAATCGCAGGTGAAAGTAAAAGCAGAATGACGAGCCACTGAATACCGGGGATTAGAAAGGTTTGGAAAAGAAAGGCCGATTCAATCTCTAAGACGAGAAACATGGCAAGAAAGGAAAGCAGAGATATGCTCATGCTGAGGAGGAAAGAAGCAAGGACTTTGCTGCGGAAAATCTGTCCTAAAGACAGGGGGCTGTAGAGCAAAGTTTCGAGCGTGCTTTTTTCTTTTTCACCAACAAATGAGCTGGCAGCTGTGATGGAGGCCGCCATGATGGGAATCAACAAAAAGAAAACCGGCATAAGATAGTTTAATAACAGATGCAGCAGCGTAACAGACAGGTTTTCCGACCGGCTTGCCGCCGGAAGCAGATCGAGGAGCGCTTTAAGCTCTCCTAAATCATCCGGAGCAAAGCGAATGGCCAGTAAAAAGACGGTGGGGAGAACTAAGGTGAATATGATGGGGATGATGAAAAGAGAGACAAAGAGCCTTTTGTTTAGAGTAACACTTTTTAAATCTTTTCTGATGATGGCTAACATTTCAGTTTTCATGTGAGTTCTCTCCTTTTTTGGGGGTAAGCGCAAAATATAGATCCTCTAAAGAGGGCAGATGGGCAGAAACAT
>CANOUM010000190.1 GCA_947570515.1 uncultured Clostridia bacterium | reverse complement strand
CCTTACAAAGATTATTCTTTAAAAGTTAATAGTCATTACGAACCGGCTAGTTATACAGGGGGAAATACAGGAACGAGCGGCAGTACTTCCAGCAATAGTTATGGGGAGATGAATTCGAGTTTCGTAGATCCGGATAGCAGTCTGAGCGATCCAGATAGCAGTGAGGATCTCTCCTCTGTTCCGGAATATAATGAAAGTTCTGACTGGGAGGAGAGTTCTGAACCTGGAGAAGGAGAAGGATCCTATGAGGAGCCGCCGAACGAAAGTGATTCGAATTCGGAAGAGACAGACAGTACAGGGGAAGTGACGGACTCATAAGACCGAAATACTAAAACAAAATAGAGCATTTTAAAGGAGTAAACCTCATAAGCTGTTAAAAGATTAATCAGGAGCAGCATTATGTGGTTTACTCTTTTATTGCAGGTGCTTTTTCACGCGCGGTATGAAGCCGGAGGCGGCTCATTTGCTAAGCCAATGTCACTTAAAGAAGAACAGGAGGCATTAAAACGTCTGGGAGAAGGAGATGCAGCAGCGAGAGAAGAATTGATTGAACGAAATATGCGTCTGGTGGCACATGTAGCCAGAAAGTATACGTCAACGGTTACCAGCTGGGAATCTGACGATTTAATCTCTGTAGGCGCTATTGGACTTATAAAAGGAATTGACACATATGATTTAGAAAAAAAAGCAAAGCTGAGCACATATCTTGCTCGATGTATCGAAAATGAGATATTGATGCTGCTGCGTTCCGATAAAAAGAAGAAACAGGATATCTCATTGCAGGAACCAATTGGGCAGGATAAAGAAGGAAATACGATTTCATGGGATGATGTATTGGTGTATGAAGAAGGATGCGTAACAGATGAAGTGGATTTAGCATTAGATAAAAGAGAACTGCAAAAGGTGATGGAATCAGAATTGACAGAGAGAGAACGGTATGTGCTATGTTTGCGATATGGATTAAACGGAAGACAGGAAGAAACGCAGCGGCAGGTTGCCAAAAGAATGGGGATTAGCAGAAGCTATGTTTCGCGCATAGAAAAAAAGGCGCTCGAGAAGCTGCAGAATAAAATGGCGCGGCCTCTGTGAGCGCTGGAAAAAGTTATTTTTTTGTTGATTTATCAGCCCATTGACTATTAATTTTTAAAATGCTGCGCGCAAGCGCATCTTTAGCATTTTTCCATGGCTGTTCTTTATAACGATAATCAAATTTTAATGTGAACCATTCCAAATCGTCTTCTACTCGCTTTAAGTTTTCGGTCTGAAGCGAAGAGATGAGCTGGCGAAATTCAAGCAGCATATCTCCTTTCAGATGCTGGCCAGAAAGCTCATAAAGCTGTATAAAATGCTGAAAACAAAATCCCTTGCAGTTTTTTACGATTTCACGAAATTCAGCATCTCGTTTCCACAACATAAAGAAGGCGGTTAGATATCGGTTAAATACTTCTTCTACTCGTTCACATACGTAGCAGCTATGCAGCAGGTGCTCGTAATGCTGCCATAAAGGAGAGGTTTCGGTTTGTTTTTTGCCAAACCGTTTTTTAGGAGCGGTGGAGTCTTTTAAAAGCTCATCTATGGTTTCATGCTGCGCTTTCATATGAGAGTGCAGCATGAGCGCGAGCCCTAATGCATTTCCTTCTGTATACAGCCGCTGCATATGCTGCGGGCAAAATCCTTTATCATTGGTTTCGCCTCGTACGTCTTCTTCCATATAAGAAGGGCTTAATACATAATTGATCGTATTATCCTCTAAGGTGCGTTTCATGGCACAAAAAGGGCATTCACAGTCTTCTTTAAATCCATCCATAACAGGAATTGTATAAATCTCTTCTTTCATAGAAACCTCCCGATTGATTGCTGAAAACATTACTTTTTATTATGAAGGCTTTCCTAAAAAAAGTCAATTAGAACTTGCAAACAACTTGCAATTGTCTTATAATAGTTCTAGTTTACGGAACATAGAAGCCGTATGGTGTAGTAAGTGAATTTATCAATAGAAGGGGGACAAGTGTCCATGAGTACATTTTTAGAAAATGTAAAGGCAAGAGCCAAAGCAGACAAAAAAACAATTGTACTTCCGGAATCGATGGATCGGCGTACTTTTGAGGCCGCTGCTGTTGTTTTAAAAGAGGAAATTGCTAATTTAGTTATCATTGGAAATGCCGAAGAGGTAGAGGCAAATAGTAAAGGGCTGGACATCGCAGGGGCGACGATTATTGATCCGGCTACATATGAAAAAACACAGCAGTATATTGATATGCTGGTTGATCTTAGAAAAGCAAAGGGAATGACTGAAGAAATGGCACGTGATCTTCTGCTTCATGAATATATGTATTTTGCATGTATGATGGTAAAAGCAGGCGATGCAGATGGGGTGGTTTCCGGTGCCTGCCATTCTACGGCCAATACGTTAAAACCATCCTTGCAAATTATTAAGACAGCACCCGGAACGAAGCTGGTTTCCTCCTTCTTTATTATGGTTGTTCCGGATTGCGATATGGGCTCCAATGGAATTTTTGTATTCAGCGATTGTGGTTTGGTTCAGAATCCGAATCCGGAAGAGCTTGCTGCAATCGGAGCTTCTTCAGCAGAATCATTTAAAATGCTGGTTCAGGAAGAGCCTAAAGTGGCTATGCTTTCTCATTCTACAAAGGGCAGCGCTAAGCATGCGGATGTAGATAAAGTGGTAGAGGCGACTCGGATTGCCAAAGAACAGAATCCGGGCTTGAAGCTGGATGGAGAAATGCAGCTGGATGCTGCTATTGTAGAAAGTGTTGGTTCTTCTAAGGCTCCGGATAGTGAGGTAGCCGGGCATGCTAATGTATTGGTATTCCCTGATCTGGATGCGGGTAATATTGGATATAAGCTGGTGCAGCGCTTAGCAAAGGCTGAAGCATATGGTCCTATTACACAGGGGATCGCAGCGCCGATCAATGATCTTTCCCGCGGATGCTCTGCAGAAGATATTGTAGGTGTTGTGGCCATTACAGCGGTACAGGCGCAGAATCAATAAGCATAAGGAGAGATAGGAAGAAATGGCAAAGGTATTAGTAATCAATTGCGGTAGTTCATCCTTGAAGTATCAGCTCATTGATATGGAGAATGAAAGTGTCTTAGCAAAAGGATTATGCGAACGGATTGGCATTGAAGGCTCTAAATTAACTCATAAACCGGCCGGAAAGGCATCTTATGAGGAAGAGAGCGAGATGAAAGATCATCAGGTTGCGGTGGAAAAAGTGCTTAATGCGTTACAGCATCCGGAATATGGTGTCATTAAAAGCGTAGATGAGATTTCTGCAATCGGCCATCGCGTACTGCATGGCGGAACAATTTATAGTGATTCTATTGTTGTGGATGAGGATGTAAAACGAGTGATTCGGGAGTGCTTTGATCTGGGACCTCTGCATAATCCGGCCAATTTAATTGGTATTGAAGCATGTGAAGCCGCCATGCCGGGGAAACCTAACGTGGCTGTATTTGATACGGCTTTTGGCATGTCCATGCCTGAAAAAGCATATACCTATGCAATCCCGCATGAGTATTATGAGAAATATGGTATCCGCCGTTATGGCTTTCATGGAACCAGCCACAAATTTGTATCAGGTGAAGCGCTTAAGTTTGCTGAGTTAGATCCTGAAAAAGGAAAAGTCATTGTATGTCATTTAGGTAATGGATCCAGCGTCTCTGCTTCGATTGGCGGGAAATGTGTGGATACCAGCATGGGACTTACACCGCTGGAAGGTTTAATTAT
>CANOUM010000189.1 GCA_947570515.1 uncultured Clostridia bacterium | reverse complement strand
CCTCTCCGGCAGATTCTTCATTGATACAAAGCTCGGTTCTATCCGAATCTTCTGCTGTACCTTTAGACTCTTCTCTGGCCTCCGGTCTCATTCCCGCTGACCAGCCGGATTCACCGGATCTCAATTTTACTCCTTCCGGTGCCTCTTATGATGATATTATGATCAATATCCTCACTTGTCTGCTTTCTCGTGACATGACTTCCTTTTCTTCCTATATAGGTAGTTATGGCCTACGCCTTTCACCCACCGGCAGTATGACAGAGCAGGATGTCGTTCTTTCTGCCAATGAAGCTGCGGAGTTCTTCCAGCTTGACAGCCGGGTCTATGGTACGTATCCCGGAAGCGGCGAAGCCATTCGCTGTACTCCCGAAGAATATTATACCCGCTATATCGCTCCCTCCGATTTTGATTTCTCAGCGGCGACCACCGCTTATAATGATCCTTCCGATATAGAAGCGGCTGGCGGCTTTGTCAGCGATCCCAAAACCGTCAGTTATGACTATGCTCCCAGTGTCATGGAATGGAAACGTCTGATTATGGTATATGCTAATGATGGATCCAGAGGCGATGTACTCTGCGGCATTATCTATCGGGATCTAACGACCGATTAACTTTTTCTGTAAACAAAAAGACGCCTGAACGCTTTAAAGCGTTCAGGCGTCTTTTATTTGCCGGATTTCGTTTAATTCTCTATCTTACTCTCAAGCCTGCTGCGAATTTCATGAATAAATTCTTCCGAATTTACCGCTCTCAGCGCTGCTGTTTCATCAGAAGATGCCAGAGCGGCTAAATCCTTAGTCATAATCCCTTCATCAAGCGTTTCCATACACGCCTCCTCCAGAGCCTCCGCAAAGCAGATAAGCTGTGGCAGCTGATCCAGCTCCCCTCTCTTTTTCAGTGCTCCGGTCCAGGCATAGATCGTCGCGATAGGATTGGTCGAGGTTGCTTCTCCTTTTAAATACCGATAATAATGCCGCGTCACTGTGCCGTGCGCTGCCTCATATTCATACACGCCCTCCGGACTCACCAGAACCGAAGTCATCATAGCAAGCGAGCCAAACGCGGTCGAAACCATATCGCTCATGACATCACCATCATAATTTTTACAAGCCCAGATGAATCCTCCCTCTGAACGAATCACACGTGCAACCGCATCATCAATCAGTGTATAGAAATACTCAATTCCTGCTGCTTCAAATCGCTCTCGGTATTCCTCAAAGACAGCTGCCATAATTTCCTTATAGGCTCCGTCATAGACTTTAGAAATCGTATCCTTAGATGCAAACCATACATCCTGTTTCACATCCAGTGCATATTGAAAACAGGCATGGGCAAAAGCACGGATCGACTCTTCTTTATTATGCATGCCTTGAAAGACGCCCGGTCCCTCCAGCGTCTGTACGGTTTCGCGCTGCACCTTGCCGCTCTTTCCGGTAAAGACCAGCTCACAGGTCCCTCCTTCTTCTGTCCTTAGCTCAACGCTCTTATACACATCGCCATACGCATGCCTCGCGATGGTAATGGGTTTTTTCCAGAACCGAACCGCCGGCTTAATCCGCTGCAGCAAAATAGGGGCACGAAAGACCGTCCCGTCCAGCATCGCCCGGATGGTTGCATTCGGGCTTTTCCACATTTCATGCAGCTGATATTCTTCCATACGCTGCTGATTCGGCGTAATCGTCGCACATTTAACAGCCACACCATATTTCTTAGTTGCCAGCGCTGCATCCACCGTCACCTGATCCGCTGTCTCATCACGATGCGACAGCCCTAAGTCATAGTATTCCGTTTTTAAATCGATAAATGGCAGCAGCAGCTCATCCTTAATCATCTTCCATAGCACTCTTGTCATCTCATCGCCATCCATTTCGACCAGCGGCAGTACCATCTGAATCTTTTCCATCTTCGCCTCATTCCTTTCCTCTGTTTTTATAATAATTCATTAGACATCCGTTTAACAAAATCTGTATTTCCGTCTCTGTCAGTCCTTTCATATAAAGTGTCAGCGACCGCTCTCCTATATACCCTATGATCTCTTGCTTACCTTCTAAAAGCGCTGTACGCAGCCCCGGCACATAGATCCATTCCCCCGTTTCACAGGGAAATTCCTCCACTGTAAATGGCACCATTCCCCAGTTGATACAATTGGAACGATAGCGTTTGGTTGCATACTCCAGACAGAAGTTGGCGGCTCCGCCCAAAACCCTCTGACAAGAGGCTGCCTGCTCTCTGGCCGATCCATCTCCCGGTCTATTCGCAAAAATTGCAGACCCTATGCTCGTATTCTGCGGATCATACCCCAGCTCCTCCGCTGTCATCTTCTGCACTGCTTTAGCCCGTGCCACATATTCCGGTTCCCGCCGTGAAAGAGCAAACTCAGCCAGACGCAGCGGATTCGACCGGTACGAAGAAGTCTCTCCTGAAGGAATCAGCTCATCCGTCGTTGTCACCGGATCACGAATCACCGCCGCAAGCTGCACCAGCAGATTCTCTTTTAACGGCTCGATCTGCGGCCAATCTGTAATATTAGGCCCCAGCTTCAGCTCCGTTTCCGGTCTCGGCTGTCCAGTGCCATTGTAGCACCGCTTACGGTAAATCTCGCCGTTAAACCGATACGGCTTCTTCTCCAGCTCATATGTCAGCTCGTCAGCTCCTGTCAAAACGCCCCCTCTGGCCGCCGTCGCCGCAATCGAGCGCGCATCCATCAGCGCCACCATTGCCTGCTGCCCTTCACCCGGCTTAGAGCCCTCTCGATTGGCAAAATTCCTCGTTGTATGCCGAATAGAAAGACCGCCATGACTCGGAACATCCCCTGCCCCAAAGCACGGTCCGCAAAAGCATGGCTTAACCACTGCCCCTGCCTCCAAAAGCTCCGTCAGCATACCGCTTGCCGCCATCTGCTGATTGATCGGTGTCGAGGCCGGGTACACACTCAGAGAAAAAGCGCCTGTCCCAATCGATTCTCCTTTTAAAATTGCCGCTGCTTCCTGTATGTTTTCGTACAGGCCGCCGGCACAGCCGGCAATCACTCCCTGATCTACACAGATGCCTTCCTCCGTAATTTTATCCAGAAGTCCCAGCGGCTCCAGATATTGCTGCGGATGCGCTTTCAGCTCCCTGATCGGCACTGCATTCGATGGATGATAAGGCAGGGCAATCATGGGCTCAATTTCACTTAAATTCAGTTCAATATAATGATCATAATAAGCTCCTTCTCCGGGCTGCAGCTTTTGATAGGCCTCCGGCCGTCCGTGATTTTCATAATATGCACGGATCGTCTCATCTGTTGCCCAAATAGAAGATAAACAAGCTGTTTCCGTCGTCATCACATCAATTCCAATCCGCTCATCGGCTGATAAAGATGCAATACCGGGGCCTGCAAATTCCAAAATCATATTTTTAACTATGCCAAAGACCTCTTTACATAGAGCCAGCGCCACGTCATGAGGACCTACACCTTTCTGAAGGCTTCCCGTGACATATACCAACACAACCGGCGGCTCCGGAATATCGTACGTATTTTGTAAAAGCTGCTTAACCAGTTCCGGACCTCCTTCACCAATGCCCATCGTGCCAAAAGCTCCATAGCGGGTATGACTGTCAGAGCCCAAAATCATACGCCCGCAGGCAGCCATTTCTTCTCTGGCATACTGATGAATTACAGCCTGATTAGCCGGCACATAGATGCCGCCGTATTTCTGCGCTGCCGATAGTCCAAACACATGATCATCCTCATTAATCGTTCCTCCCAC
>CANOUM010000188.1 GCA_947570515.1 uncultured Clostridia bacterium | reverse complement strand
TTTTTACCGGCAGTTGTGTACTGGCAGCCGACGGTCCGAAAGGCATAGGCGAGAAATAAAAACAGACCGAGGACGGCGCCGTTTTTGAGAGTAGTTTTGGTGATCTGGCGCAGTTTTGACCCTAAGATCAGCATTAAAACGGCAGAGGCCAGCGTGAAGCGGAAAGCGAGCATATAAATAGGGGGAATCAGATCGAGTGAGTTTTTGACGATAACAAAGGCGAAGCCCCAGATGAGGGCGGTGAGCAGCAGTCCTAAGGAAGAGGAGAGCTGGATATGTGATGATTTCATATGTAATATCTCCATGAAATATGAGTAGTGTAAACGGAACTCATTATACAGGAAAAGAGAAAAAGATGCAATTCAGGATTGACATGGAGTTTACTCGAAGTGTTAGAATGAATTAAAATCAGCCGCCTGATGAAGCCGCTTATACAGAGAGGAAGGAAACGATGAAAACAGTTGCACTGGGAAGAACCGGAATTGTCGTAAACCGCAATGGGTTTGGCGCATTGCCCGTACAGCGCGTCTCGAAAGAAGAGAGTTGTCGGCTTTTAAGGAAGGCCTATGAAAACGGAATTCGATTTTTTGATACAGCGAGGGCCTACAGCGACAGTGAAGAAAAGATTGGACTGGCGCTGAGTGATGTGAGAGATCGGATTGTGATTGCTACAAAGACAGCGGCTGCAACGCCGGAGGGATTTTGGAAGGATTTGGAGACAAGTCTTTCGCTGTTAAAAACGGATTATATTGATATTTATCAGTTTCATAACCCTGCTTTTTGTCCTAGGCCGGCGGATGGCAGCGGCTTGTATGAGGCGATGCAGGAGGCGCTCCTCCAAGGGAAGATTCGTCATATTGGCATTACCAATCATCGTCTTTCTGTGGCGCAGGAAGCAGTAGAATCGGGCCTATATGAAACGCTGCAATTTCCGTTTAGCTATCTAGCCAGCGAAAAAGAAGAGGCTCTGGTGAGACTTTGCGCAGAAAAAAATGTGGGTTTTATCTGCATGAAGGCATTGTCGGGCGGCTTGATCACTCGTTCGGATGCTGCATATGCGTATTTGGCGCAGTTTGAAAATACATTGCCGATCTGGGGGATTCAGCGCGAGAGCGAGCTAGACGAATTTTTGCAGTATCAGGAGCATGAGCCTGAATTTACGAAAGAGATGCAGAGCCTTGTTGAAAAGGACAGAGCAGAGCTCGCCGGCGATTTTTGCCGCGGGTGCGGCTATTGTATGCCTTGTCCTGCAGGGATTGAGATCAACACGTGCGCAAGGATGTCACTACTGCTGCGGCGTTCGCCGGCTTCCGGTTGGCTGACCGAAGAGGGGCAGGCTAGGATGGCTAAAATTGAGGATTGTTTGAATTGCGGTCAGTGTAAATCAAAATGTCCGTATGGGCTGAATACGCCGGAGCTTTTGAAGAAAAATTACGAGGATTACAAAACGTTTTTATAAACGCAGGTGAGAGCATATAAAAAGCAGCGTCAAAAGAAATTTCTTTTGACGCCGCTTGACAGATAAGGTGAACTTAAAGCTTAAACTGGTTGATGTCGGCTACCGTGAACTGATCGCCGATTCGGCGCAGCTCGCCCAACACGCGGTTGATGGCTGCTTCTGACTGATACCAGTTTTCTTTGGTGATATCGTAGCCGGTTACGGGAATGACAGAAAAATCAACGGTGGGAAAGGCGGCCTGATAGGACATGAGGCAGCGTCTGGCATGGAAGGCTTTGCAGACGAGCAGCGCCTTGCGTACTGAAATTTGTTTTTCATCTACCAGCTGACGCGCAAAAATAGCATTTTCCCGTGTGAAAGAGGACTGATCCTCGCCAATGATGGCTTCTTCCGGTACGTCGTTTTTCAGCAGTACATCCAGAAAGAAATCGTGCTCGGTCTGGTAGTCTCCGTTATAGATTTTAGCCTTGGTTTTAGGGCCTGGGAATTTGCCGGTTGTGATGCTTACGCCGCCGCTGATGAGAATGAGCGGCGCGTAATCCTGATGATACAGCTGAGCTGCTGTCTCGGCAGGTTCGGGATAAGAGCCGCCTGCTACCATAATGATATCTGCCGGTTCCGGTGAATCGGATACAAAGATAAAATCGCTGATGTCCTGAATAATATGATTCATAGAAATTCCCCTTTTATAAAATAGTTTGATCGATCCGGGCAGCCTCGCGCAGAATCTGCTGGCTTTTAAGCGGAATCCGGCCCAATCCGTCAGGCCCTACATTGAGCAGGTAATTGATACCCAGCCTGCGAAGCTTTTTGCGGTTTGCCGCGATGGTCTCGGCGCTCTTCCAGTCCTGATCATGAGGGCAGTAGCCCCAGCTGCGGTTTATGGTGGCCGCCGTCTCATAGAGTCCGTAAGGCGAAGGCTTAAAGCCATTGATCTCATTCATCGCATTCGGATCAAATTCTTCTGAATCCGGCAGCTGTTCAGGGATCTCATTATCGCCCAGAGATACATAGTCATAGGTACCATTTCCCAGCCGGGAATTAATGAGACATTCCGGCTGATATTGCTTGATGGCATCAAAAAGCCGCTGGCTTTGCTCTTTTTTCAGCGTCATAGGCATATCGAACCAGATGAGGCAAAGCTCGCCATAGCGAGTCAGCAGTTCCTCCACCTGCGGATAGATTTTATTTTCAAAACAAATGTCATAATTCTTTTCTTCTTTGTTAGGAAAGTCCCAGCTGTTTTCCCATGTCACGCCCTGGGCGTAAACGGGATCGGACAAATAGCCGCCTCCATGCCGCTCATGCCAGTCCAGATCCTGAGAATAGTAGAGACCCATCTTGAGGCCATGTTTGTAGCAGGCTTCACCGATCTCGGCAACCACGTCCCGGCCAAAGGGAGTGGCGTCCACTACATTATAACGGTCCACTTTAGAATGGAACATGGCAAAGCCGTCATGATGCTTGCTGGTGACTACGAAATACTTCATACCGCATTCCTTAGCCAGGCGTACCCATTCCTCCGCATCAAAATAGACAGGATTAAAGGCTGTTGCGAGGCGGCCGTAATCTTCATTGGGAATTGCCAGATTAGCCTGAATCCATTCGGCATAATGCCCGCTGAAATGTCCGCGCCATTCGCCGCCGAGCAGAGAATAAAGTCCCCAGTGTACCATCATGCCATATTCGGCTGATTTGAACCATTCTTTCATATTCATGATGTTTTCTCCCTATTCGATAATATGGTGTGATTGATTATATCAAAAAAACAGAGGATTCACAACTCTTTCTCATCTGTTTCTTCGAGTTCCTGTTCTTGTTGGCGAACAATTTCAAGCTGTTTTAACAATAGTTTAAAGCGCTGAGTCGCACTATGGGTGTTTTGTATGGCAAGATGAACCAATTCCCGAATATCATTCAGCTGAAGTCCGGCCTGCTTCAGATAGTGGATGAGCTGCAGCCAGCGGTAGTCCTCTTCTCTGAAAATGCGGATTTGTCCTTTGGAACGCTGGACAAAGGGGAGGAGGCCTTTTTTATCGTAATAGCGCAGCGTTGACGGAGCAACATGTAATCGTTTGGCCATTTCTCCAACGGTATAGAGCATATGAAATTCCTTTCCCTAATGACTTAAAGATAAATATCTTTTGCCAACATCAATTTAGCTTTATTATCTGATGATGAAGAAAGGTTGTCAAGCTGTTGATTAAAAAATGCAATCCCGGGATTTCCTGGATGCAGGTTTTGTAGGGTTTGGACGATCATGTGTATGCAAATCGGCCTATTGCATACATATCTTTTCAGTATATCGTTTG
>CANOUM010000187.1 GCA_947570515.1 uncultured Clostridia bacterium | reverse complement strand
TAATTTGGCAAATCAAGTACTTGTGCTGCGCTCCAAGTTTGCCAAAGGCAAACTTGCGATATCGCCATAAAGATACAGGACGACCGCAAGAATCCCGGAGGGATTTCTTGCCAAGTTCGCTGCAGGCGAACTTGAGCCGCCTTATGAGTTTGATGCAGAGCATCAAACTCGGATATTTCTACGGTTAAAAATACAGAACGGTTGCAAGAATCCCGGAGGGATTTCTTGCCAAGTTCGCTGCAAGCGAACTTGTAGCGAACTTATATAAAACAAACGGAGGATTTATAGATGGGCAAGGTGATTGCGATTGCAAACCAGAAGGGTGGTGTCGGAAAGACGACAACAACGGTAAATCTGGGAGCATGTTTGGGTGAAAAAGGAAAAAAAGTATTGATCATTGATATGGATCCTCAAGGGAATACGACCAGTGGATTTGGAATTGATAAAGAAACTCTGTTTGCAACAAGCTATGAGCTGGTGCTGGGGGATAGCACGGCGCAGGAAAGTATCATAGAGCTTCCTCAATACAAGGTTGATTTGATTCCGGCTAGTATAGATTTAGCAGGAGCGGAAGTAGAACTGATTGGCATTGATCAGAGGGAACAGCTTCTAGATGAAAAGATAGCAGAGATTAAAATGAACTATGATTTTATTTTGATCGATTGCCCGCCTTCGCTCAACATATTGACCATCAATGCATTTCGTGCAGCTGATTCAATCTTAGTGCCGATTCAGTGTGAATTTTATGCATTAGAAGGACTAACACAGCTTATCAGCACGATCAATTTGGTAAAGCAAAGACTAAATCCCAAAATAGAAATAGAAGGCTTGGTATTTACCATGTATGATAATCGGACTAATTTGAGTCTTCAGGTTGTAGAAGAAGTGAAAAATTTCTTGCCTAGTATGATTTATGAAACAAAAATTCCACGCAATATTCGCTTAGCAGAAGCACCAAGTTATGGCATGCCGGTTATATATTATGAAAGATCCTCTAAAGGGGCGGTCAGTTATTTAGAACTAGCAGAAGAAGTCATCCAGAGAAATCAGAAATAAAGGGAGTTAATCAACATGGAAAATAAAACAAAAAAAAGAGGTTTGGGCAGAGGATTAAGCGCTTTGATGGGCGGTGGGGAGTCGGAAGTACTTCAGGTGACAAAAGACAAACCGGTAGAAAACGATCAGGCGGATCATAAAAGGACAGAGGGGGTTTGCTGGATCGATATTTACCAGGTAGAACCCGACCGCGCACAGCCGAGACAAAAATTTGATGATGAAAGTCTGGAGGAACTCACGGCATCGATAAGGCAATATGGAGTATTGCAGCCTTTAATTGTTCAGGAAAAGGATGGATTTTATCAGATTATCGCGGGAGAGCGCAGATGGCGGGCAGCTAAAAATGCAGGAGTGGAAAAGGTCCCCGTCATTATTAAAGAATATACCTCAGAAGAAGTATTAGAAATTTCATTAATTGAAAATATTCAGCGAGAAGATTTAAGTCCTATTGAGGAGGCAAAGGCCTATAAGCGTTTAATGGAAGAATACCAGCTGAGACAAGAAGAGGTAGCTGAAAAAGTTGGAAAGAGCCGTTCCGCCCTGGCTAACGCACTTCGACTTCTGAATTTGGAAGAAACCGTACAGGGATGGGTGGAAGTAGGAGCGCTTTCAGCAGGGCATGCGAAAGTGCTGTTAGGGATTAAAGAAAAAGAAATACAGCGTATATTGGCGCAAAAGGTGATAGAAGAAGGACTTAGCGTCAGACAATTAGAAAAAATCCTTGAACTGGAAAAAAAGAAAAAGCAGCAGGCGGAGGCGATACAAGAGCCGGAGGATACAGTACAAGCATTGATTTATAATTCTCTTGGACAGCAAATGCAGGATATTTTGGGTACAAAAGTTAATATTGTGCAAGGAAAACGAAAGGGTAAAATAGAGATTGAGTATTATTCTGCGGAGGATTTGGAACGCATTATGGATATGATCAATCGAATTAGGTAAAGGTAATCACATGTTTGGTTTATTAGGATTGGATTTGGATGGAACGCTGCTCAATGATCAAAAGAAAATCTGCAAGAAGAATGTGGAAAATCTGCAAAAAGCTAAAGAACGAGGCGTAAAGATTGTGTTATGTTCAGGCAGATCTGCCGATGGCATGCAAAGAGAGCTGAAGCAGTTAGGACTTAAGGAAAAGGGACAATACGCAGTTGCATTAAATGGCGGCGTTATTTTTGAAACCACAGGAACCTTTTTGAAGAAAAATTTGATGAAGGCTGAGTCAATAAAGGAACTGATTTTATTGGGACGCTCTATGTTGGAGGAGGTTAATATTCAGTTATATACCGGAGATAGGGTATATGTAGAGCGTTGGAATGAAACGACAGATTTTTATGAAGAGGCAACAGGAAGTCATCCGCAGCTTGTGGAGAATCTGATGGATTATGCAGAAAAAGCTGTTAAAATGGTGTTTTTTAGCCGAGGATCCATTGATAAGTCACTAAAAAAAATACGTACGTTAAAAGATCGGGTAGTATGTCAGATTCCGGCAGGAACGCAAAGTGTAATTTCAGCACCGTATTTGCTTGAATTTTTCGATGAAAAGGTGGATAAGGGCAGAGCGATTCAGGAATTAGCCGAATATTTAGGAATGAATGCGGGACAAATTATCTGTGTAGGAGATCAGGAAAATGATTTGCCCATGCTTCGTTATGCGGGAATCGGCGCTGTGATGAACAACGGGGCTCCGGAGGTGAAAGCAGAGGCAGATTACATTACAGAGATAGATAATAACGAAGGCGGAGTTGCTGAAGTGGTAGAGCGCTTTATTTTAGCGGAATAGAGAATAGAAGTATAAAAATTCGCTTGCTTTTTAGAAGAAGATCCTGTATAATAGACTTTGCTTTTAACTGCACCCGTAGCTCAGTGGATAGAGCGATGGCTTCCGGAGCCATGCGTCGGGGGTTCGAATCCTCTCGGGTGTATGTGTATAACAAAAAAGAAGCTGATGTGTATCAGCTTCTTTTTTTGTGTTTTTTGGAACAGTTTGTCTATTCCATACTGTTTCATTTTTTCTATCGTCTTTTAAACGACAGAATGATACAATTCTGATGGAAACAAAAAGAGAAAGGAACGGACAGAAAAATGATGCAGTCAACAAAAGAACTAAAATCTTTTTATATTTTATGGAGTACACAAAGTCTTTCCCAGTTGGGAAGCAGTATGACGGCCTTTGCGCTAACGCTTTGGCTATATGAAAAAACAGGATCTGCATTACAAACGGCACTGCTGGCTATATGTACATATGTTCCCTACATTTTGGTGAGTATATTTGCCGGAGCATTGAGTGACCGATGGAATAAGAAAAAAACAATGCTGGCGTGCGATTCAATTGCGGCGCTATGTACAGTGCTTACATTTGTTATGATTAAATTAGATGTTCTGGAAATATGGCATCTATATGCATTAAATGCATTTAATGGATTGATGAATACAGTCCAGCAGCCGGCAGGAGAGGTTGCGATGACGATGTTGATTCCTAAGAAGCATTATCAAAAAGCCAGTGGTATGCGGTCTCTTTCACAGTCGTTGATTACGATTTTAAATCCGATTTTAGCAGCAGCCTTATTTTCTTTTTTAGGAATAGAAGGCGTAATTGCAGTGGATTTAGGCAGTTTTTTATTGGCATTTGTTGCATTAGGAATGTTTGTAGATATTTCAGATGTACAGATAAAAGAAAAAAGGGAGCAGTCCGAAAATTAAGGGGAGTGATTTGGGGC
>CANOUM010000186.1 GCA_947570515.1 uncultured Clostridia bacterium | reverse complement strand
CACCTATACCCTTATGAATGAAACAGCTCAGCTTTTAGAGAGCGATATCACCCTGACGCCGGACGACGTGAGGATCCATTTCCATATTGGACCGGGCTATGCCCTGCCCTCTGAGGAAGGCAGCGCCGCTGTTCGCCGCCTGGCGCGCGCGGAAGGTATCCTGATGGATCCTGTGTATACCGGCAAGGCTCTGGCCGGTTTTTTGGAGCTTCTTTCCCATGGGTATTTTGAAAAAGATGAAACGATCGTGCTGCTGCACACGGGAGGAGCCGGCGCCCTGTTTGCTGTGGATTTATTAACAGAGGAAATACACTCATGAATATATCTCCTGAAATGAAACTGGTTTCTGAAATTGCTGCATTATATAAAGATATTTTGCATGATAATTTGGTTGGCGTATATGTACACGGTTCCATCGCCTTTGGATGCTTTCACTGGAAACGGAGCGACATTGATCTGATTGTCGTTACCGAAAGCGAGCCTTCCTTGGAGCAAAAGAAGGCGCTGGTTCAGGTTTTGCTGGATCTGACTCCCGCAGCGCCGCCAAAGGGATTTGAGATGAGCGTGGTGCTGGCGCAGGATTGCCGGCAGTTTCACTATCCTGTCCCCTTTGTTTTGCATTTTTCTAATGCGCATCTTGCGCGCTGCCAAAATAATCTGACAGAGTACTGCCTGACTATGCACGGAACGGATCCTGATCTTGCCGCCCATTTTACTGTGCTGCATGCAGTCGGGTTTCCTGCCTGTGGGCCCGCAATACCAACGATTTTCGCCCCTGTTCCTGCTGCGGCGTACTGGGATAGTCTTTGGTATGATACTCAAGAAGCAGCTGAATCCATTTTGCAGGATCCTGTATATGTAATTTTAAATCTATGCCGTGTGCTGGCATACGTTAAAGAGGGGCTGATTCTTTCTAAGGAACAAGGCAGTCAGTGGGGGCTGACCTATCTGCCCTCCGGCCACGCTGAATTAGTACAGCATGCGCTGCATGTTTATACCAAAGATGAAAATGTTTGTTTTCCTGCTGAGCGCACGATTCCTTTTGCGCATGATCTGCTGAAAGAGATTAGAGAGCTTCATGCCTGTCATTTTGAAGAGCAAGCCTCTTTTTCACCGAATATCCACTGACCTTAGCCATCGATCTGATAAATGCTCACCTGTTCTCCTTCATCCAGTACCTCTTCTATCCATTTGCCTCCGTTATTCAAAATCGTTTTGGCAGATCCGATATTGTCTTTGGCACAGGAGATGTATATAGGATGAATACCATATGCCCGCATCAGCGGCAGCGCGAGTGCAAGCATAGCGGTAGCATATCCTTTTCTGCGTTCAGAAGGACGGATTCCATATCCACAGTGTCCATCAACGGCAGCACATTGATAGCGTATACTGATTGCCCCCAAAATCCTTTCCTCCTTCATAAGAAAATACAGATCCTGCCTTGTTTCACGATCTTCTCTCACTCTACGTAGCCAGTGCTCATAGGATATGCTTCCTTCCTCCTGATCGCTGTGACGTCTAATCGCCCCGGGATTAAGTCTTCCGCCAAAGCTTTCCCATTCGTCCATCATGGCCTCATATCGTGCTTTATGCTCCGGCGCAGGTCGTTCCAAGCGTAAATTTCCCATAAAATTCCTCCCGTTTGTTTTATCTAGCTCATGAATTTATGGATTTATTATATCTGTTTCCGTAGTTTGTTGCAAATTTACATACATACTACACTCACAAATTGAATACCTTTTCATACATGAAACGGGCTGCATACAGGTCTCAGCAAAATCGCCTAAAAACCCATATGCAGCCCTCTTAAAAACTGCAGCAACAATAGAAGCTATCCGATCATCTTTTAGAATAATCGATCAATCTTGTTCTGCATATCAAATTTCTGTTTAACCTTGTTTACTTTCTGCTGCTCCACCTGCTCGGTGGGATACCAGCCTTTTCCTGCCATCTGATCATAGATTTTATCCTGCATGCAGAGCGACTCACTCAGCGCGCTGTTAAAGGCCTGATGCACATTGCTGGTAGAAGATTCAATCGTACCATGCATATATAAGTCGCAAACACCCTTCTCCATCAGGAGCAGATTTTCCATTACGTTTTTATCATCCATGTTCTTCTCTCCTTTACAGTAATCCATAAAAATTCTGGAACAGCTGCTGATGTTTCTGCAGCAGCTCTTCTACGCAGGACTTCAGCTGTTCATCCTGAAGCTGCGAAATTGCTTCCTGACAAGTGGTCTGAAAATGCTTTTCATGCCCCAGCGCATCTTCAATATAAGAAAGTTCTTTGGTTGTCATGCCTTTACCTCTTTTCCGCCGCTTATGTGCAGCTTATTAGTAGCGAATCAAATCCTTCGCTCATATCTTCATCTTGCCCTGCAGACTTTCAAATTATACAGCCAAAAAGGAAATTTTTACAAAAAAAGAACGACCGTCAGGCCGTTCTTTTTTCTCAAAATATTAACCGATTTGCTCCGGGTCTCCCGTACTGAGCGCCTTTTCTTTCCATTTGCCTCTCTTATAGAAGATAAAGGTCAGAAGCGCACCCAAAAGCCATGAAACCAAAAGAGAAATCCACAGACTCTGATATGCACCATTCGGTAGCTCCGGACTCCTGGTTATGTAAGCTAACCCATAGGCCACCGGCACGCGAATCACTACCGTTGTAATCAAAGAAATCCACATAGGCGTCATCGTATCTCCTGCCCCGCGCATAACTCCCGACAAGCACTGCGTCACCGCCATGGCAATATACCCCACAGCCAAAATCCGCATCATATTATTACTCAGATTCACAAGCTCCGTGGTACTTGTGAAAATGCCCATCAAATACTTGCCAAAGAGTAAAATAACCCCTGTAATCACGGCAGATGTGAGTACCGCAATCAATGTACCTTGTTTCGCACCCTGACTCACGCGATCAAATCGCTTCGCGCCTACATTTTGTCCTGCATAGGTCGTCATGGCCGTACCAAACGAAAAGTTTGGCATCATAGCAAATCCATCTACACGCATAATAATCACATTGGCTGCAATCACCATCTCGCCGAAACTATTGGTCAGCGACTGCACGACGATCATCGCCATCGAGAAAATCGCCTGCGTAATACCTGACGGCAGTCCCAGCCGAATAATGGTCTTGGTATGGAATGCATCCACCTTGCAGTATTTCAATTTGAGATCAAAAATATCCTGCATCCGCTTTAATTTAATCAAACTCAAAATAGAAGAAATCGCCTGTGCAATCACCGTTGCCAGCGCCACACCGGCTACCCCCATATTGAGCCCTGCTACAAACCAGATATCCAGTCCGATATTCAGCACCGTCGCCACCAGCAGATACACCAGCGCTGAGATCGAATCTCCCAGTCCGCGCAAAATACCGCTCAAAATATTATAATAAGAACAGCCGGCAATGCCTAAAACGAGAATCATCAAATAAGAAGCGCACCAGTCCATAATGCTGTCCGGCGTTGACAAAAGCCGCAGCAATGGCCGAATTGTAATAGATCCTACAATCATAATAATCAGCGAGGCGATGGCATTCAGCGTTAAGCAGTTGCCAATCGTTTTGGAAAGCTCCTCCCGCTTTTTTCCTCCGAAATACTGCGCGACCATTACACTGGCACCCACCGAAATTCCCATAAAAAGCACCAGCAGCAAATTCAAAATCGGACTCGCACTGCCTACGGCAGCCAGCGCATTATCTCCCACATAACGGCCCACCACAATACTATCCACCGTACTATAGAGCTGCTGCGCAATATTGCCGATCAGCATCGGTACCGTAAAAATTACAATTTTCTCC
>CANOUM010000185.1 GCA_947570515.1 uncultured Clostridia bacterium | reverse complement strand
GATTGACCCATATTTAAGACCGCTGTATGATGCGCTCTATGAGATCATGGGGGCCGATAGCTTTATGAAAAATCTGGAAAAGGGAGCGATTGAGGTTGCCCCGCTGGCGTATATGCGCGGTCGTACGCTGGATAATTCGTTTATCGTTTTAGATGAAGCACAAAATACAACGCAGGCGCAGATGAAAATGTTTTTGACGCGTTTAGGGTTTGGTTCCAAAGCGGTGATCACAGGAGATTTGACTCAGATTGATTTGCCCGAAGGACAAAAATCAGGCCTAAAGCAGGCAACGCATATTTTGAAAGAGGTAGAAGAAATCGGAATTTGTCGGTTATCGAATCAGGATGTGGTACGCCATCCTCTGATTCAGAAGATTGTTGAAGCCTATGAAAAAAGTGAAGCAACGCATAAAAACGAAAATAAATATGGGCAGAGGAAACCGCGATGAGTGTGTGGATTGAATGGGATGTGTCGCTGCCGGAGGGAAAAAAACAGGCAATCAACCTCCTGCTGGAGCAGGCCATGGAAGCGGCGCTGCAGGAGGAACAAATTGATACGGCGGTAGAGATCAGTCTCTCTGTGGTATCGGAGGAAACGATCCAGCAGGTGAATCGTGAATTCAGACAGATGGATCGAGTGACAGATGTTTTATCCTTTCCGATGATTGAGTATGAGGGCAAAGCGCCTGCAGATGGAGTACGGCAAGGAGAGGTGAATCCGGATACCGGTGAGGTATGTCTGGGCGATATTATGATTTGCTATGCAAGGGCCGTCCAGCAGGCAGAGGAATATGGACACAGTCTGGAGAGAGAGCTTGCCTTTTTAACTGTGCACAGCATGCTCCATCTTTTTGGGTATGATCATATGGAGCCGGAAGAGGAAGTGCAGATGCTGGAGAAACAAAAGAAAATTCTGGAGGGAATTGGCATTACCCGATAAAATCTTATGGAAAAAAATACAACAAAGAATCTAATCAAGCAAGGCAGTATTTTGGTTGCCTCTTCTCTGATTGTGAGAGTATTGGGGCTGCTTTATCGTATTCCCATTACGAATTTGTGGGGAGATCAGGGGCTGGGAACCTATGGTGACGCCTATCAGGTATATAGCTTTTTTTTGGTGTTTGCTTCTTTTAGTATTCCGGCCATGATGTCTAAAATGATGGGAGAGCGGCTGGCTATGAAACGATATGCGGATGCTAAAAAGGTATTTCGCTGTGCGCTGTATCTGGTTGGTGGAATTGGTTTGTTTTGTATGCTGATTATGTGGTTTGGCAATGAATGGATTGCCGTTAAGCTATATAATAATCCGGATGCAGCGCTCTCTATTCGGTTTTTAGGCCCGACAACGCTGGTGGTTTCCATTATGAGTGTGCTCCGCGGATATTTTCAAGGTATGAATAACATGAAGCCCACCGCCATTTCGGAAATTGTAGAGGGGTTCCTGCATGCCATCTTTAGCGTTGTATTAGCTTTTCTGCTGTTTTCCTTTGGCGTAAACTGGTCAGTAGCCGGCGGGATCATGGGGACTACGATTGGCGCTATTGGAGGACTTTTATTGCTTATACTGTGCTATTCGCTTTTTCAAAACGGAAGCCGCTTGGGCAGAGCATCCATTAAACGTGCTAAAGAGAGCTCAAAGCAGATTTATCAGCAGATGCTGCGTCTGATGGTTCCGATTGTGCTGGCATCCACTATTTTTTCAATTAAAAGTATGATTGATGCCAGTTTGTTTGGAAAGCTGATGCTGGCAAAGGGCTACGAGCAGGATACGGTAGTAGCCATGAGGGGAATTTATACCGGAAAATTTATGGTGCTGATCAATTTGCCAATTTCAATTGGAGATTCGCTGGGAGCTGCATCGGTTCCGAGTGTGGCTGCCAGTTTAGCATTAGGGCGATATCATGAATTAAAAGAGCGGCTCAGATCAGTAGTCAAGATCATACTTATTATAGCTGTTCCATGTGCCTTTGGAATGGGAATTTTAGGTAAGCCGGTCCTGAGACTGTTATTTAGTTCTTCCTATATGGGAGGAGAGCTTTTCTGGGTTGGCGGATTGGCGGTTGTTTTCTATTGTGTCAATCATGTAGCGACCGGAATTTTACAGGGACTTAATAAACCGCAGATTCCAATGAGGAATGCTTTTATTGGGGTCGTGATGACAAGCCTCTTAAACGTGCTGTGTGTTTGGGTTTTCAATTTGAATATTTATTCACTTCCCATTAATTCTGTGGCCTTTAGCGGTCTGCTGATGATGCTGAATATGAGGGCTGCTATGCAGCATTGCCGGGTTAAAATTCGGCTGATCAAAATGGCCAAATTGCCGCTGGTGTGCAGCACCATTATGGCAGTTATTTGTTTTTTCAGTTATATTTTGCTTTTTGCTATCACTGGCTCTAATGCGATTGCTACGATTGGGAGCATTTTATTTGGCGTTATATCCTATTTTCTTCTCATGGTAAACTGGGGAGGAATTACAGAAAAGGATATGGACAATATGCCAATGGGAGGCATGCTGCGATTATTAAAGATTTAGAGGTATAAAAAACCAACTGCCGGGACATACTTTCTTAAAAGGAGGCGAGAAGATGTTCCGGCAGTTACTTTCTAAAAAGCTTTGGATCAGTGTTTTGAGTCTAAGTATGTTATTTATATTGCTTACTTATGTATGGCTTTATTATCTTAATCAGTGGGTATTGCAGGCTGAACGGGAGACATGGAAGCAAGAGCAGGTCGTGACAGTGACGGAAGAGGTAGCGGCTGCAGCGCAGCAAATGGCAGAACCGATTGAAATGGAAGTTCCATCTCTTACCTTTCCTTGTACTATGAAGATGAAGGACGGTCAGATTGGTCTTTATAATCAAGATGGCGTGTTGTGTCAGGAGTTAAAACAGAGTTCAGAATATTTGAGTGAACAGGACCGGATTCAGCTGATTCAGGGGATTACAGCAGAAAACAAACAGGAATTGGTTCTTTTATGTGAAAGCTATCACTTACAATAGAAGAAAATGTAAAGTTGTGGTATACTTGTCGAAATCAATTATATTTTATGATGAAAGGCAGAGAATATCATGAATCAAGCTGTGGAAGTGGTCGCACAAGGAACGGTGATGGCACAAGCAGATCGAGTACTGGGCTATGCAGCATGGCCATCTGTTACAAGAGACGCAGAAGGGGATCTGGTCGTTGCATTTTCGGGAAATAGAATTATGCATGTTTGTCCGTATGGGAAAGTGCTGTTAAGAAAAAGCAAAGATGAAGGCAGAACTTGGTCAGCACCTGTGATCGGGATTGATACGCCGCTGGATGACAGAGATGCGGGTATTTTATATATGGGAAATCGCAGACTGCTGCTTTCTACATTTAATAATTCACGTGCCTTTCAGAAAAAGGAGGCAGACAGAGGCATATATGGCCCGAAGGAACGTACAGAGATGGTTAAGTCTTATGTAGCCAACGTGACCGATGATATGGAAAACCAATATTTAGGATCTTTGATTAGCATGAGCAATGATAACGGATTCTCATGGCAAGAGCCTTTTAAAGTTCCTGTGAGTGCGCCGCATGGCCCTAATTTATTAGAGGATGGTTCTGTGATCTATGCAGGAACACCGGTGGGAGAAAAGGATTCGAATTTTCCGATTGCCGTATATCGTAGCTTAGATGGATATCATTTTGATAAGTTAGCTGATATTCCTAAATCTCCTGAATTTGCATTTTGTAATTATGCAGAGCCGCATATTCTTGAATTACCTTCAAAGGGAAATAAACCTGGGAAGCTGTTGTTACATATCCGAATCGATGAACGGGGAAAATCATACGA
>CANOUM010000184.1 GCA_947570515.1 uncultured Clostridia bacterium | reverse complement strand
ATAATCCCAAATGTCGTATGAATCACATGCCGAAACGCTACTGGAAATACATGACTGAGTTTGGTGCTGCCGGCATCGCCCGCTACGAGGCAAAACCTAAATCCGCGCCTACGCTTCCTGAAGAAAAGCCGCAATCGCTGCCGCTTGTCCCGTAACCGTGCCCTGCACCATCTGCGCGCTGCCGCCGCCTCTTCCTCCAAAACGCTGTGCCAGCTCTTTAGCCAGCGGACGCACATCCTTATTTAAACTGCCAATTAAATATTGATACGTCTCTTCCGTCCCCTTCTTTGGCAGCAGCACAGCGCCATGCCCCGGCAGCTGAGCCGCCAGCCTGTTCACCAAGCTGCGCGCCGCCAACGTATCCAGATTATTTTCAATCAAACAAACCGATGTCTGCTCCGAAAGCTCCTGCAAGCGGCACTCGATCAGCTCCTGCGAAAGCGCTGCCACCTGCTCTTTCAAACGCTCAATTTCTCCGCTTTGCTTCTCAACTGCCTTTCCGACCTCCTCTGCCTTCACCGACAGCGTTCCTCCCAGCTCCTTCAAAAGCCTGCTTTTAAATGTATAATCTGCCAGAGCTCTCTGTCCGCACAGAATCGTCAGCCGTACGCCGCCCTTGTAGCTTTCTGCAGAGACGATCTTAATCTGTCCGATTTCACCGGTGTGGCGCACATGAGGCGCGCAGCACGCGCAGCAATCGGCATCCCCCACCTTCACAATGCGTACAGCGCCTGTCAGCTTCTTTTTGCTGCGGTACTCCATCCGGTCAAGCTCTTCCGATGAGGGATAGCTTACCGTAATCGGCAGATTTTCATAGATCGCAGCATTGGCTCGCCGTTCTAACTCCGTGAGCTCCTCCGGCGTAAATACACCGTCAAAATCCACAGTTGTTATCGCTTCATTCATATGAAAGCCTACGTTATGAACGCCCTTCCATGCATATGCCAGCCCTGACAAAATATGCTCGCCGGAATGCTGCTGCATATAATCATAACGGAAGGCCCAGTCAATCTGCCCTGTTACTGCCGAGCCGCATGCAATCGGATGATCTATCATATGATACACGTCTCCGCCCTCTTCCTGCACATCCCGGACGGACTGTCCATTCAAAATTCCCCGATCAGCCGGCTGACCGCCGCCCTCTGCAAAAAAGGCCGTCTGATCCAGCACAACCCGGTATCCGTTTTCCGCCGGCAGGCAGGAAAGGACTCTCGCTTCAAAAACCTGAATATGCGAATCCTCGTCATACAGCTTTTTGGTCATGCCTCTCTCCCTCCGCCATTTTGCGCCTCGCGCGCTTCTAAAATACGCTCGCCGATGCTGATATCCTCGGGCGTCGTAATTTTGATATTCTCATAAGACCCCTGTACAATCTTCACCGGCAGATCCAGATATTTTTCTACAATCTGACTATCATCCGTACAGGCATAATCCCCCATCACAATCGCATGGCGATGCGCGTTTAAAATATCCGGATAGCGAAATGCCTGTGGCGTCTGTGCGCTCCACAGATTGCTGCGGGGCGGTGTCTGTACGGCAAACCCCTTTTTGTTAGCCATTTTGATCGTATCCTTGACCGGCACAGCCAGCAGCGCTCCGCCATATTGTCTGGCAGCTCGGACCGTCTCCTCAATCTGCTGCCTCGTGACGAGCGGCCGGGCCCCGTCATGGATGACGGCCATCGTGCAGTCTTTTGGAACCGCACTGAGCCCTTTCAGGACAGACTCCTGCCGTGTGCTTCCTCCCGGTAAAATATCCTTTACCTTTTCAATATGATGATCATGAATCAAATGCTGACAAAGATCCAAATCGTCCCGGCTGACCACTAACAAGATCCCCTCGATCTCTGGCACTTCGGCCAGTGTCTGCAGCGTACGAATCAGAATTTCCTTTCCTTTTAAACGAATGAACTGTTTTTTTACTGCCATCCCCATCCGTTTTCCAATGCCCGCTGCCGGTACAACCGCCCATATTTTTTCCATTCTCTCTGTTTTCCTTACTTATTATTTTGTACCAAAAATACGATCTCCGGCATCTCCCAGACCGGGTACAATATATTTGTGATCGTTCAGCTTTTCATCCAGTGCCCCGATATAGATATCTACGTCCGGATGCTCCTGCGTCAGCTTCTCCACACCCTCAGGCGCAGCGATAATGCACAGGAAGTGAATGTGCTCAATGCCTCTTTCTTTCAGCATTGTAATGGCCGCAGCCGCAGAGCCGCCGGTAGCCAGCATCGGATCGACCACAAATACCTCGCGCTCGCTGCAGTCAGCCGGCAGCTTGCAGTAATATTCAATTGGCAGCGCCGTCTCGGGGTCACGGTACAGCCCGATATGCCCCACCTTCGCTCCGGGAACAATCGTCAGAAGGCCGTCTACCATGCCCAGTCCTGCCCGCAGAATGGGCACGACTGCCATTTTCTTTCCTTTAATTTCTTTAACCGTTGTTTTACAGATGGGCGTCTCGATCTCCACGTCTGTCAGCGGTAAAAATCGTGTTGCTTCATAGCACATCAGCATGGCGATCTCCCCCACCAGCTGTCTGAAATCCTTTGATGTCGTTTCTTTGCGTCTGAGCACGCCGATCTTGTGCTGAATCAGCGGATGCTGCATTACATGTATCTGTTCCATCCTTTGCCTCCTTGTGCCGAAATATGCAATAATTACGCTTATTATAGCAAGTTTATACGAGAAAAGCAAACCCCGCTCGCCAATCTTAATAATTTTTCAAAAACAGCTTGACAGCCCTATTCTTTTCAGGTATAATCAAATTCGCGTTTGTGGATGGCGCTGTTGGAGAGGTGTCCGAGTGGTCGAAGGAGCTGGTCTCGAAATCCAGTGTCTCCGCAAGGGGCCGTGGGTTCGAATCCCACCCTTTCCGCTTTATCTTTTTTATATTTGTTTCCGTAGGCGCCTTGCCAGTGCTTACATTTTATGGAGAAGTACCCAAGTGGCTGAAGGGGCTCCCCTGGAAAGGGAGTAGGTCGTTAATAGCGGCGCAAGAGTTCAAATCTCTTCTTCTCCGCTCAAGGTCGTTTCGTTTTCATTGCGATTGCGGGGCGGCTTTTTGTTTACCGTTTTTTATTGAAAGGAGCAACCCATGCAGCTACCCAAAGGGAAATTCCCCTATATTTTTGGTTCTCTGTTTGCCATTGTAATTCTGTGTCTTCTCTTTGTACTGCCGGAGACAATTGCAAACAAAAAATCCGAGCGTTTTGCTGCTGACTTTGCCGCTCCGCTCTTTGAACATGAGATGCCGGCAGGCGCACGCTTTATCTCAAGCGCCGCTTCCGAAGATCAGGCCGCCGGCTCCACCAGCGCCACGATCATTCTGCAGAGCGAGTGGACTAAAGAACAGATCGAGCAGCTTTATCAGGACCGTACCTACCCGCCCGCGCGGGAAAATGACGAGGTCACGCTCTCGATCATACCCCTTGATGACAGCAGCCTAAACTCCCTCAAGCAGGCAGGGCTGTATCAGGAAAACGGCGGCTCCTATTGGTTTATCTATTTGTACAGCGCTCCATCTGCATAAAAACAGCTTCCTTTCCGTCATCCTGAAAGGAAGCTGTTTTACTATATATCATGAATACTTAGCGCCCTGCGCTTAGGCTTTCATGCTTTCGACATAACTCTCTACGACCGTCCTCAGCACGTCAAACTGACAGGGACCTGCCTCCAAAATCACCTTGTGAAACTCAGATTCATCAAAGCGATCCTGCAGCGCCGTCTCGGCATAATCGCGCAGCTCCTCCAGCTCCAGCCATCCGGTGCAGTACATCTGGTAATTGGCCGGCTCTGCAATCACATATTCCATCACGCCTTCTGCCGCCGAA
>CANOUM010000183.1 GCA_947570515.1 uncultured Clostridia bacterium | reverse complement strand
CTCGTTTTAAAAACTGTCCTGTATAAGATCCCGGCACATCTGCCACCTCTTCCGGCGTGCCGGTAGCAATCACATGACCGCCCTTATCTCCGCCTTCGGGCCCCAAGTCAATAATATAATCAGCTGTTTTAATTACATCCAAATTATGCTCAATCACCAGTACCGAGTTGCCGCCTTCTACCAGCTGCTGCAAAATGGTAACCAGTTTATGAACATCTGCAAAATGAAGTCCCGTTGTTGGCTCGTCCAAAATATAAAATGTCTTTCCTGTGCTGCGCCGGCTCAGCTCTGTAGCCAGCTTCACTCGCTGCGCCTCACCGCCTGAAAGCGTGGTAGACGGCTGTCCCAGCTTGATATATGACAAACCTACATCATAAAGCGTCTGAATCTTTGCACGAATACGCGGTACATTCTCAAAGAAGGTCAATGCCTCTTCAACTGTCATATCCAGCACATCTGCAATAGACTTTCCTTTATAGTGTACTTCCAGTGTTTCACGATTATAGCGCTTACCATGACAAACCTCACAGGGAACATACACATCCGGCAAAAAATGCATTTCAATTTTTAAAATTCCATCTCCGGAACAGGCTTCACAGCGTCCGCCCTTTGTATTAAAACTAAAACGCCCCTTTTGGTAACCACGCAGCTTTGCATCCTGTGTGGCGGCAAAAAGTTCCCGAATCATATCGAAAACACCTGTATACGTCGCAGGATTAGAACGAGGAGTTCTTCCAATCGGCGATTGATCAATGACGATGACCTTATCCAGATATTCCAGCCCTGTAATACTCTCATAATGCCCCGGCTTAACCCGCGCCCTGTTCAGATCTCTAGCCAAAATCTTATACAAAATTTCATTTTCAAACGTACTTTTTCCTGACCCTGATACCCCGGTTACACAGGTAAAAACGCCCAGCGGTATATCAAAATTTGTCCCTTTCAGATTGTTCTGACGGGCTCCTCTCAGCCGAAGCCAGCGTGTCCCCGGCTCTTTACGCGTTTCAGGAATTTCAATCTTTTTACGCCCGCTCAGATAATCTCCCGTGATGGAATCCGGACAAGCCATAATCTCCTCTGCGGTTCCTTGGCAAATCAATTCTCCGCCATGAACACCAGCTGCCGGCCCGATATCCACAATATGATCAGCCGCCAGCATCGTATCCTCATCGTGTTCTACCACAATCAGCGTATTGCCCAGATCACGCAGCTCCTTTAACGCACTCAGTAGTTTCTCATTATCCCGTTGATGAAGACCAATACTCGGCTCGTCCAAAATATATAAAACGCCCACTAAGCCAGATCCAATTTGAGTCGCCAAGCGAATCCGCTGCGCTTCACCGCCTGAGAGCGTGCCCGCAGAGCGGGAAAGCGTCAGATAATCCAGCCCTACATTATATAAAAATCCAAGTCTGGCACGAATCTCTTTTAAAATCTGATGTCCGATCAGCCGATCTCTTTCCGAGATCGTAAGCGCATCAAAGAATTCCTTCGCTTCCCGGATTGACATATCCGTTAGACTGGCAATGCTGGTATCTCCAACCGTAACCGCCAGCGCTTCCGGCCTTAGCCGGTATCCATGACATACCGGACATGCCGTATGCGTCATATAGGCTTCATATTCTCCTCTCATGCTTTCCGGCGTCTCATGATATCGGCGTTGCAGCGTGGGCATCAGCCCCTCATACTTCATCGAGTAGCTGCGCGGTCCGAATCGACCTTCGTATTCAATATGAAATTCTTCACCTTGATCGCCATAAAGCAAAATCTGCATAATTTCAGACGGCAGTTCTTTAACCGGCGTGTCCAGTGAAAACTGATATCTTTCGGCCAAAACTCTCATAATTTTGCCTGAATAGCTGTCTGGATTGCCCACCGATCCATATCCGGGCGCAACAATAGCTCCCTGATTCAATGACAGCTCCTTATTAGGAATTAAAAGATCCGGATCAAACTCTGCCTTAACGCCGAGCCCTAAGCATTCCGGGCAGGCGCCAAATGGATTATTAAAAGAAAACATTCTTGGCTGCAGTTCATTAATGCTGATTCCGCAATCCGGACAGGCAAAATTCTGACTGAAGGTATGTCTTGTTTGACCATCCACATCTACTTCCAAAAGTCCTTCTGTCAAATGCAGCACCGTTTCTACAGAGTCTGTCAGTCGTTTAGCAATGCCTTCCTTTACAACCAAGCGATCTACGACAATCTCAATCGTATGCTTTACGTTTTTTTCCAGCTCAATTTTTTCATCCAGCATATACATATTGCCATCGATCATAACACGCACATATCCTGATCGTTTCGCTTTGTCAAGCAGTTTCGTATGCTGTCCTTTTCTTCCGCGTACTACCGGTGCAAGCAGCTGAATCCGGCTTCCTTCCGGCAAAGACATAATCTGATCAACCATTTGATCAACAGATTGTTTCGCAATCTCTCTGCCGCATTTAGGACAATGCGGAATTCCGATGCGTGCATACAAAAGACGCAAATAATCGTAAATTTCCGTTACCGTTCCTACCGTAGAACGAGGATTTTTTGACGTCGTTTTTTGGTCAATTGCAATAGAGGGCGACAGTCCTTCGATGCTTTCGACATTCGGCTTTTCCATCTGACCTAAAAACATACGCGCATAAGAAGACAAGGATTCCATATAACGCCGCTGTCCCTCGGCAAATATGGTGTCAAAGGCCAGAGAAGATTTTCCTGACCCCGAAAGGCCAGTAAACACAACCAGTTTATCCCTCGGAATCGTCAAATTCAAATTTTTTAAATTATGCTCATTGGCTCCCTTAATACGAATGACTGACCGATCTTCCATCATACTTCTCCTTTTATATTTCATTTCCTGATTATCTCGTATGGTTATACTTCCATATCTATATCGCGCAGCGCTGTCTTCATTGCAATAATTTGATCACGAAACTGTGCCGCCTCTTCAAAACGCAAATCTGCTGCTGCTTTTCTCATCTCATTTTGCAGTGCCGCAATATTTTTCAGCAAATCCTGCTTGCTCATGGACTCCGGTTCCACAATCAGACGATCATCCTCTTCTTCATCTGGCGCCAGCGTAGCGCGGATCACATCATGCACTTTTTTGGTAATACTCTTTGGGATAATCCCATGCTCCTCATTATATCTTGTCTGGATCTCCCGCCTTCGATTTGTTTCATCCAGTGCTCGCTGCATAGATCCCGTCATTGTATCCGCATACAGAATTACGCGACCGTCTACATTACGCGCCGCTCGTCCAATGGTCTGGATCAGAGCTGTCTCCGAACGTAAAAATCCTTCTTTATCTGCATCCAAAATCGCAATCAGAGAGACCTCGGGTATATCTAACCCTTCGCGTAGCAGGTTAATGCCAATTAAGACATCATAAACGCCAGTTCGCAGATCTCTCACAATTTCCAGCCGCTCCAGCGTATCCACATCAGAATGCAAATATTGTACCTTAATTCCGGCTTCTTTCAAATACTTGGTCAGATCCTCTGCCATCTTTTTAGTTAAGGTTGTCACCAAGGTTTTTTGCTGTTTAGCCGTAACGCTTCGGATCTGAGCAATCAAATCATCAATCTGCCCTTCTACCGGACGAATTTCCACAAATGGATCAATTAACCCGGTAGGACGAATAATCTGTTCGGCTTTTAGCTGTTCATGTTCTGTCTCATACGGTCCCGGCGTAGCCGACACAAAAAGAATCTGATGAATCTTCTGCTCAAACTCCTCAAAATTTAAAGGTCTGTTATCCTTTGCAGAAGGCAGACGAAATCCATATTCTACTAAAGTTGTCTTACGGGATTGATCTCCATGATACATGGCGCGCACCTGAGGTAGTGTCATATGCGACT
>CANOUM010000182.1 GCA_947570515.1 uncultured Clostridia bacterium | reverse complement strand
ATCTGTATATTGAAAATGGTAAAATTCAGGAGCTTCCTCCTGTTATACCGCCGGAAACAAAGCGGATTTCTGCCGAAGGAATGTGGGTCCTTCCGGGATTCATTGATCTTCATGTGCATCTGCGCGATCCTGGTCTTACTCATAAAGAAACAGTCGAAACAGGGAGCAAAGCAGCAGCAGCAGGCGGGTTTACCACAATTTGTGCTATGCCAAATACACAGCCTGTAACAGATTGTGCAGAAGTGGTAGAATATGTAAAAAAAGCAAGCTTGCAGGCACCTTATGCGCATGTGCTGCCCATCGGAGCCATTACCGTTGGCCAAAAAGGCAGTATGCTTACCGATCAGCGCCGGATGCAGGAAGCAGGCATCTGCGCACTCAGCGAGGATGGCAAATCCGTAGCCGATGCGGATTTGATGGAGCAGGCTATGATCAGGGCTAAAAAGCTGTCACTACCCATCTTAGATCATTGCGAAGATCCGGAATTAGCACAACAGGGAGATTCACGTGAAGCGGAGAATCAGATGACGCAGCGGGAAATTAAGCTTGCCGAAAAGACAGGGGCAGCGCTGCACATCTGTCATGTCAGTACGAAAGAGAGCGCGCAGCTGATTCGAGAGGCACACCAAAAAGGCCTTTCCATTACGGCCGAAGTGTGTCCGCATCATTTTACGCTGGATGACAGCGAACTTGCGCGAGGAGATTCTAATTATAAAATGAACCCGCCATTGCGGGAAAAAGACGATGTACAAGCCATGAAGGAGGCGCTCAGAGACGGTACAATCAGCTGTATTGCCACAGACCATGCGCCGCATGCCGAGTATGAAAAAGGCCCTATGGAAAAAGCAGCAAACGGTATTATCGGATTGGAAACCGCCGCAGGACTTGGAATTACAGAGCTTGTGAACGCCGGCGTGCTGACGCCGCTCCAATGGGCCGCCTGTATGAGTACAAATCCAGCAAAGGTATTGGGAATTCCAAAAGGAAGCCTGCAGATTGGCAGAGATGCCGATGTGGTACTCATCGATCCTCAGGCAGAATACCATGTAGATGCAGAGCGCTTCTATAGCAAAAGTAAAAACTCTCCCTATGGAGGAAGACGTCTTAAGGGGCGTGTCATGATGACGATTCTAAGCGGTAAAATCGTATACGAAAAAGGAGAAATCAAAGTATGATTGATAAACTGATTGAACAGATTCAAAAACTCCAAAACCCAACGGTAGTAGGATTGGATCCTCGGTTAAGCATGATTCCGGAGCATATAAAAGAAAAAGCGTTTGAGGAGCACGGAAAAACGCTGGCAGGAGCCGCAGCTGCATTTCTCGCTTTTAATCAGGAAATCATAGACGCAACCTATGATTTGATTCCGGCTGTTAAGCCTCAGGTTGCGATGTATGAGATGTATGGAGCAGCCGGGATGCAGGCTTTTATTGATACAGTGGCGTATGCTAAGAAAAAGGGTCTGATCGTGATTGGGGATGTAAAGAGAAATGATATCGCATCAACAGCGCAGGCTTATTCAGACGGTCATTTAGGAGAAGTGGAGATTGAGGGAGAGCTCATCGAGCCCTTTGGCGAGGATTTTATTACGGTCAATCCATATTTGGGTACAGAATCAATCGAGCCTTATTTTGAGCATATGAAAAACAGGGATAAAGGCTTGTTTGTGCTTGTGAAAACCTCTAATGCCGGCAGCGGAGAGATTCAGGATCTGCCCATGGGCAGTGAAGGACATCCCTTATATGAAACGGTCGGTCAGCTGATAGATAAATGGGGCGCAGCTTTTCGCGGAAGCTATGGCTTTTCGGATATCGGTGCAGTTGTAGGCGCTACGCATCCTGAACAGGGCGCACGCCTGCGTCAGCTGCTGCCGCATGTATTCTTTTTAGTTCCCGGCTATGGCGCGCAGGGCGGGACGGCTGAGGATCTTGCAGGATGCTTTAATCGAGAGGGAATCGGTGCGATTGTAAATTCTTCCAGAGGTATTATTGCCGCCTATCAAAATAAAAAATACAGCCATCAATTTAAGCCGGACGAGTTTGCTCAGGCGTCCAGACAAGCTGTTTTGGACATGAAAGCAGATCTGAATCGCGTGTTATAAGCAAAGATAAGGAGAAAGCAATGTTTAATGATCGAGTAGCGCTTATCCGGCAAGAGAAGCTGGATGAACAGATTTATCGCATGACGCTTGAGGCCCCTGTCATTGCGCAAACCGCGCAGCCGGGTCAGTTCGTCAATGTATACAGCGACGATAAAAGCAGACTTTTGCCAAGGCCGATCAGCATCTGTGATGTTGACCCACAGACAGGCGAGTTAATTTTGATCTATGCGGTAGTGGGAGAGGGAACCAAGGAGTTTTCTCAGCTGCAGTCAGGAGATACGCTTCGTGTTATGGGCCCCTTAGGAAAAGGGTTTCCGCTGGAAGAAGCCCAGAAGGCTGATGAGATTTTCATTGTAGGCGGAGGGCTGGGGATGCCGCCCCTTGTATATGTAAGCCGAATGCTGGCAGAGAAAGATCCGGCTAACCGCGGCAAAATCAAAATCTTTTTAGGATTTCGCAGTAATCCTTGGATGAAGAGCGAATTTGAGCCTTATGGCACAGTGTATATGGCAAGTGATGATGGCGCAGCCGGATTTAAAGGAAATGTACTGGAGCGTATACAGGAGTATCTAAAAGAACAAAATCAGCCTAAAAAGCGGATTTTATATACCTGTGGTCCGATTCCTATGATGCATGCGATTCAGCGCTTTTTTGAAAAAGACGAGACTATGGATCTATGGTTTTCACTGGAGGAGCGGATGGGATGCGGCTTCGGCGCTTGCGCCGGCTGTCCGGCCAAGCTGCGTATGCCGGACGGCAGTATAAAACGCGAAGGCGTATGTAAGCTGGGACCTGTATTTCCAGGAAAGGCGGTGGTATTTGGTGAATAAAAATTTAGCTGTTAAGCTTTGTGGGATTCCTATGAAAAATCCGTTGACCACGGCCTCCGGCACTTTCAACCCGCAGGCGCATAGCCAGTTTTATGACTTGGGTATTTTGGGAGCTATTACAGTCAAAGGAGTAGCCGATAAGCCATGGCCTGGCAATCCTACGCCGCGCATTGCCGAAACCTATGGGGGCATGCTTAATTCTGTAGGGCTGCAAAATCCGGGAGCCGATGCCTTCATCACTGAAGATCTGCCTTTTATCCGCAAGTTTGATACCAAAATTATTGTTAATTTGGCAGGGCATTCGATTGCAGAGTATTGCCGCGTAGCGGAAAAAATGACGCAGGCGGATGTGGATCTTTTGGAGCTGAACATTTCTTGTCCTAATATTAAGGAAGGGGGCGTGGCGTTCGGAACGAATGCTTCCATGGCCGAAGAAGTGGTGCGCGAGGTGAAGAAGATTGTCACAAAGCCGCTGATTGTCAAGCTGAGCCCGAATGTGACGGATATTACAGAGATTGCCAAAGCAGCAGAGGCAGGCGGTGCTGATGCGCTTTCGATGATCAATACGCTGTTTGGAATGCGGATCGACGTATATAAGAGAAGGCCGGTATTGGCGCAGAAAATGGGAGGTTTTTCCGGACCAGCCGTGAAGCCGGTGGCGGTGCGCATGGTATATCAGGTGCATCAGGCCTGTGATCTGCCGATTGTGGCGATGGGCGGCGTGGCGACCGGAGAAGATGTGGCGGAGTTTATTATGGCTGGCGCTACCATGGTGGCAACCGGTACAATGAATCTAACAGAGCCGGATTGTCCGGTGCGGATTCTGAAGGAGCTGGAAGCCTTTATGGAGAAGACCGGCGTAACAGATATCAACGAAATCAGAGGGATTGTAGAATAAATTGATGAATTTTAAAGTTATCAGCGATAGCTC
>CANOUM010000181.1 GCA_947570515.1 uncultured Clostridia bacterium | reverse complement strand
ATTGACGCGGTTTAGCCGTATGATCTGTAGGCCGGAACCTTTTTTACCGGTAGCGCTGACTAAGGTTGTGTCTTCGTCAGCAGCGACCGGGCTGATTTTGGATATACTGAAAACATTTGGACCGGATTCTCTGGAGGGAAGAATGGCAGGGATTATGGTCGGTTCTACAGAAACGATTTTATACACAATGTCTGTGTACTTTATGGCAATTCGGATAAAAGATACGAGGTATACGCTTTCAGGTGCATTAATTTCAAATCTGGCAGGGATTGGCGCCTCTATCTTTCTGACCTATTGGATCTTTTATTAGTCTATACTTGATTTTTTAATATTTTTTTGGTAAAATTGCTTAATTATACTAAGGAGAACGGTATGGACGACGAAAGATATATGCGGCGAGCATTAGAGCTTGCCAGGCGGGCAGCAGAAGAAGAGGAGACGCCGATTGGGGCAGTTATCATATATCAAGATCAGATCATTGGTGAAGGGTATAATAAACGTAATCAAAAAGGAAATCCTTTATGCCATGCTGAAATTGAGGCAATCAACCAGGCAGCAGCTTATTTGGGTGATTGGCGTTTAGAAGCGTGCAGTATGTATATTACGCTGGAACCTTGTCCCATGTGTGCCGGCGCTATTGTACAGGCTCGGATACCAAGAGTTGTTTTAGGAGCGATGAATCCAAAAGCAGGATGTGCCGGTTCTATTATGAATTTGTTGGAAGATACAAAATTTAATCATCAGGTGCAGGTGGTTCGGGGACTTTTAGAAGAGGAAAGCCGCCGGTTGATGCAACAATTTTTTGCAGAGCTACGAAAGAGAAAGGAATAGGCACGATGGAAAAATTGCAGCGAAAATCAGGAAAGATCACGATGCTGGGAGTCATTGATATTGGCAGTGCTTTTATGCAGCTGAAAATAGCCGCTAAAGCAGAAGGGAAACAGCTGCAGATTTTAGAATCTGTTACAAAAACACTGCCAATCGGACGAGAAACCTTTTCTGCGGGCCGGATCAGTCCTGAGATGATGCGAGCTCTTTCAAAAAACTTATTGGGGTTTCGACAGCTTCTACGAGAATATAAAGTTAAAAAGTTCAAAGTTGTGGCAACCGGAGCAATTCGGGAGGCAGTCAACAGAGAATATGTGATCGATCAAATTAAAGCCAACACCGGCTTTACTATAGAAATGATCCATGCCTCTCAGGAGCGTTTTTTGACACAGCAAGCCGTTCGGAATGCGCTCCCTTCTTATGATAAGCTAAAAAAAGAAGGGCTTTTGATTGTCAATATCGGTTCCGGAGGCGTGCAGGTTGCCGCATATGCGGCAGACGGTATGCAGTATAGTCAAAATATCAATATGGGAGCCCTTAGAATTCGGCAGGTCTTATCCTCGCTGGAGCTTAAAATGATGGAATATACAAAGCTATTAAAAGAGTATATTTACGGATATATTCAGGAGCTGATTCTGCCCATGCAGAGACATTTTCGTCATTTAGTCATCACAGGCGAAGAGGTAGATGTATTATATCGCATTTGTTCCGAGAAAATGAAGCCGCAAAATGAAAGGATTTTAGATCAGACAGATCTTAGAAAGCTTTATGAAGCCATGCTCTTTATGAACCCACAGCAAATTCGAGATGAGTTTGATTTAGGGTTTGAACGAGCAGAAATGCTTCTGCCTGCTACAATGATTGTGCAGGCATTTATAGGTGCCGCCGGTGCAAAAAAGGTATATTGTCCCTCCGTTGGGTTATCAAACGGAATTTTATATGAGATGAGCCGTGAAAAAGAAGATACTGTGATGGAAGAAGAACTTATGCAGTATATTCGAGCCATCGCTAAACAATATTATACTTCTATGGATCATGTGGAAGAAGTAGCGAGCCATGCACTTTTGCTATTTGATCACCTGGGCAAAAAACACAGCTTGACTCCTCGTCATCGACTGCTGCTGGAGATGGGTGCGTTTTTGCATGATATTGGCAAGCAGATTAATTTGGCCAATCATGCACAGTGCGGAGCAGATCTGCTGATGCACATGGATCTAATCGGAATTTCCGAAGAGGAGCAGCGGCAGTTGGTGGTTTTAGTCCGATATCATGAAGCAGGAGAGCCTAAGGCAGATGATGAGGCATATACGGCACTAAATAAAAAAAGCCGCATGGCTGTATCGAAGCTTTTGGCGATGTTGCAAACTGCCAACGCTTTGGATTATAGTCATAAACAAAAATTATATGAACTCGTGATTAAACAAAAAGGAGAGTCTTTTATCATACAGGCATTTACGAAAGAAAATGCGCTGCTGGAGGAGTGGATGTTTCAGCATACACAAGGACTGTTTAGAGAAGTCTTCAGTTTGGAGCCAGAGCTAAAGATATATACTAAGCGGATGCCTGGATGAGATAAAAGGAGGAAATCATAGCAATGAGTCAGTTTGAGAATCCAGAATATTTTATTAGCCGAGAATTAAGCTGGTTGGAATTTAATGAGCGTGTCATGGAAGAAGCAAAGGATAAAAAAAATCCGTTGTTAGAGAGATTCAAGTTTTTGGCGATCGTAACCTCCAATCTGGATGAGGTTGGATCTTTATATGATCAAGTGCAGGCAGGCATTGAGAAAAAAGATGCCGCCGGATTATCGCCGCGGCAGCAGATGAAAAAGGTTATCACAAGAGCACATAAAATGCTGGATGATCAATATGAGATTTATAATAAAAGTCTTATGCCTCAGCTTAAAAAAGCAGGTATTCAATTGCTGCAGCCCAAACAGCTTTCACAGCAGGAAAAAGAGTATTTGGAGGAGTATTTTGTACAGGAGATTTATCCTGTGCTTACGCCCATGGCGGTGGATGGAAGCAGACCTTTTCCGCTAATTTTAAATCGCAGCTTGAATATTGCACTTCTGATTGAAAAACAGGACGGGAGTGATACGTTTGCAACAGTACAGGTTCCGTCTGTACTGGCGCGTCTGGTGCCGCTGATGCAGAAGGATTCTTATATTTTGTTAGAGGATGTCATACGCATGCATCTTTCTAAAATTTTTCCGAAGCAAAAAATAAAGCAAACAGCCTACTATCGTATTACCAGAAATGCAGATATGGCGATTCACGAAGAGGATGCACCGGATCTGTTAAAAGAAATGGAAAAATCGCTTAAAAAGAGAAAATGGGGACAAGCCGTACGACTGGAAATAGAAAATCAGACAGGAGAAGCGATCTTGTCGTATCTCCAAAAAGAACTGGATGTGCCGGCACGGGATGTGTATGAAATCCATGGGCCTCTTGATCTGGCGTTTGTTTCTAAGCTTTCTAAGATTCCTGGGTATATGCATCTGCAATATGGGGCTTTGGTGCCGCAGATCCCAAAAGAGCTGCAAGCAGAAAGCGATATTTTTGAAGCTATTCGTAAAAATGATATTTTGCTGCACCATCCTTATGAATCCTTTGACAGCGTTGTTAAATTTATTGAAAAAGCGGCGGATGATGCGCAGGTTCTGGCAATCAAGCAGACTTTGTACCGAGTGAGCGGTCAGTCTCCGATCATTAAGGCGCTGGCAAAAGCCGCAGAGAATGGCAAACAGGTAACGGTCTTGGTTGAAGTAAAGGCCAGATTTGATGAAGAGAATAACATTCATTGGGCTAGGCGGTTAGAAAAAGCAGGATGTCATGTAATCTATGGACTGATTGGTTTAAAAACGCATTGCAAAATTACGCTTGTGGTGCGCCGAGAAGAAGAAGGCATTCGGCGATATGTTCATTTAGGAACAGGAAATTATAATGATGTTACGGCTCGGCTGTATACGGATATGGGACTCTTTACCTGCAAAGAGTCGTATGGAGCGGATGCTTCTGCGCTGTTCAACTGCTTGTCAGGATATGGGGATGCGCCAAGCTTTTATAAATTAA
>CANOUM010000180.1 GCA_947570515.1 uncultured Clostridia bacterium | reverse complement strand
ATGTTTCCTCACTTCTTCATATAAGGCTAAGCTGGGGGTTGTCCCTCCAATGATAAGATTGGCACAGAGCTCCAGCCGATTGGCTCCCCCCTTTTCAGCAGCAATCGCTGATTCTACACTATCTACACAGCATTCTAAAACGTATTTCATAATGCCCTCCTACTCCTTTGTTATGATCATTTATTGTAGCTTTTTGCCGTCCCCTTGTCAAGCTGGCAGAGCATGGTTTCTCGCCGAGATCCGGTCTTTTAAAAATTTTTCAAAAATCATTTCACCCCTTTCCTTGTCCTTGAATACAGTATAGTATCAAGCACATCAAGCGCTTGAAAATTTCAAATAAGGAGGCGGCAATTATGGAATGCTGCAACAATGGTAACAACAATATTCTTTTTCTGATCATCCTGCTGTTCTTATTCAACGGGGATTGTGGTTGCGGAGGCAACACCGCTAACCTGACTGGTGGCTGCGGCACCGGTTGTGGCTGCGGAGGCAGTGGCTTCTTCGGTGGAGACTGCAGCTGCTTGATTCTGCTGCTCATCCTGTTCTGCGGCTGCCGTTAATCCGTCGCAGACAGAATCGAAATGGCGCCTCATCTTGAGGCGCCATTTTGTTATCATAAGTATTATCAGAACGATTCTCGAGGTGCTTCGTTCGTTGTTTGCCCTACTAACCTGACGCAAATTGCTTGCCTTTTCTTTCTTTTGTTGTATAATAAAAGAAAATTTAGTTCTTTTAGGAGGCCTGTATGGCAACAATCAAAGAAGTGGCCGATTTGGCCGGCGTCTCGGTGGCTACCGTATCGCGCGTACTCAATACACCGGATAACGTTCGGCAGACGACCCGGCCGCAGGTCATGAAGGCTATTGAAGCGCTGAATTATCGTCCTAATTACTTAGGACGTACTCTGCGTCTCATGGAAACCAAACGTATTTTAGTCGTATTAAATACACTCTCCAACCAGTTTTTTTCCCGCGTTGTACGCGGCATAGAGGAGCGGGCCCGCGAAGACGGCTATTCCGTACTTCTCTGCGTCACCCGAGGCAATCAGGATAATCTCATGGAATATATCAAAATGCTGCAGACCCGTGAAATCGATGGTATGATTTTAACCACAAGGGAAATCTCTGAAGCCTCCATTTATGCCATGAGCAAAGAAGCGCCCATCGTATGCGCCTGCGAACCGGTGCATAACAAAAAAATCCCTCTAATTGCAATTGATGATGAACAGGCCGGATATGATGCCGCTCGCTTTTTATTGAAACAAAACAAACAAAAAATCGCGCTCTTTGGCGCAGGAAAAAATTTCTACAGTTCGATTCTGCGTGAACGAGGCGCTAAAAAGGCTTTGCAGGAAGCTGGCCTCTCTCCTTTTTACATTGCTTCAGAAGGCTATTCCTATCGGGCTGGAGTGCGAGCTGTCAGCAATATGCTGGAGGATGGTTCTGGACTGCCAGATGCTATCTTTGCATTTTCGGACAGCGCTGCTATCGGTACCATCAATGAATTAAATAAACATGGAATCCGTGTTCCTGATGATATTTCTGTCATGGGCTTCGATAATACCGCTATTTCCGAAATGTTCATTCCTACCCTGACGACGGTTTCTCAGCCTCAGCATACGCTCGGCTATCAGGCCATGGACATGCTGATTCATCAAATGAAAGGGCAGCCTTGCACGAAACGTTATATCATCAAACATGAAATCATCTATCGTGACTCTTTAAAATAAGAATCTCCACCTTTTGACTCTGCTGTATTCAAAAGGTGGAGATTATATTTTATTCTTCCTCTTCTTCCAGTTCCTCAATATCCTCTACCGGCGGCTCAAGGCCTTCGATTTCAATATTGTTTTTCTGTGCATAATCCCAAAGGGCTGCATGAATTGCTTGTTCAGCAAGCAGAGAACAATGTACCTTAACCGGCGGCAGACCATCCAGCGCTTCCATCACGGCTTTATTTGTGACCTTAAGCGCCTCTTCAACTGTCTTTCCGATGACTAGCTCAGTGGCCATACTGGAAGTCGCCACAGCCGCCCCACAGCCAAATGTCTTAAATTTCACGTCTTCAATCACACCATTTTCCACCTTCAAGAAAATACGCATGATATCTCCGCATTTTGCATTGCCGACGGTCCCTACACCATCGGCATTTTCAATCTCTCCCACATTGCGGGGATGCATAAAATGATCCATTACCTTTTCAGAATACATTGTTCTTCTCCTTTATCTTTTCTGGTTCTTTTTCATATAGTCTTCGTATAACGGGGACATATCGCGCAGCCGCTGTACAATCGGCGGCAGCTTTTCTAAAATATACTCAATATCGTCCATTGTATTTTCTCTGCCAAACGTCATCCGCAAAGACCCATGGGCAATTTCATGCGGCAGTCCAATCGCCAAAAGCACATGGGACGGATCCAGAGACCCGCTGGTGCAGGCTGAACCACTGGAGGCATAAATTCCATTCATATCCAGTAGCATCAAAAGGGACTCTCCTTCAACAAATTCAAAGCTAAAATTGACATGGCCAGGCAGGCGATTAGTCCTTGCTCCATTTAAACGCGCATGAGGAATACGTTCCAAGATTCCATCAATCAGGCGATCCCTCATCTGCTGCAATCTCTGATTTCGCTCTGCCATTTCTGCCGTCGCAAGCTCGACTGCCTTTCCAAACCCTACAATACCTGCCACATTCTCAGTACCTGCCCGGCGCCTGCTCTCTTGAGCACCTCCATGAATAAAGGAAGGAAGCTGGATTCCCTTACGAATATAAAGCGCTCCTACCCCTTTAGGGCCATACAGCTTATGCGCACTCATTGACAGCATATCAATCTGCATGCTTTCTACATCGATTGGAAGCGTTCCCAGTGCCTGCACAGCGTCTACATGAAACAAAACACCCTTTTCACGACAAATCGCACCGATCTCTGCAATAGGATTGATCGTACCGATTTCGTTATTGGCCATCATGATACTGACAAGGATCGTCTCATCATCCAGTGCGTTTTTTAATGCCTCTACAGAGACCATCCCCTCTGCATCCACCGGCAGATACGTGATACGATACCCATGTTTTTCTAAAAATTCACAGCTATGCAGCACTGCATGATGTTCCACTGCAGACGTAATAATATGCCGGCCTTTTTGCGCGTATTTCTCTGCCACTCCCTTAATGGCCCAGTTATCAGCTTCTGTACCGCATCCGGTAAAGAAAATCTCCCGTGCCTTCGCGCCGATCCCGCGCGCCACCTGCTCTCTTGCCGCCTCCAAGGCGCTTTTGCTTTCCTGCGCAATTTGATAGATGCTGGAGGGATTGCCATATCGCTCGCTAAAATAAGGAAGCATTGCCTCCAAAACTTCAGGCCTGACTGCTGTGGTTGCGGAGTGATCCGCATATACAACTCTACTTTCCATTACAAATTCCCTTTCCTTTTGAACTGGCTTGTTTCGCCTCTGGTTTCATATTGATCAGCTCGGCCAGCGTAATGCTGTCCACCGCTTCATTGATACTTTCCGTAATTCGTTTCCAAACATATTGCACCACGCAGCCCTCCTGCCGTTCACATGGAGTTCCTTCATCGTGCACACAGTCTACCGGAATCAGATCTCCTTCACCTACTCGCAAAACCTCGCCGACCTTAATCTCTTCCGGCGCCCGTACTAACTTATATCCCCCGCTGGCTCCGCGCTCGGCTTCGATTAAGTTAGCTGCTTTAAGCTGTCGCAGCAGCTTTTCCAGATAACGCTCTGTCACTCCGGTCTGTTCTGCTATCATAGCAATCGATAAAACGCCTTCACCCTGACATTTTTGTTGTCTGGCAAGTGCTACCATTGCTCTTAAACTATATTGACCCTTCGTTGACATTTTCATACGTTTGTTACCTCTAATTCCTACTATTTTGGTCGTGATTATGATAGCATAAATCTATTTTTCTGTCAACGAGTTTTTATGATTTTTTTCATAGCCGTCACCGTTTTTTC
>CANOUM010000179.1 GCA_947570515.1 uncultured Clostridia bacterium | reverse complement strand
ATGCAGTCAGTGCCTGTTTAAGACAATTTGGTGCTTACTCCGTACTGAGCTCCGGAGTAGAACGGCCTTCTCGTTTTCATCATTAAAATTTTTTATGATAGTCGCCAAAGACCTGACGGATCACCTGCGTCAGGTTTCTGGTCTCTATCACCTCGACCCGCGGTAACTTTTTCTTCCATTCTGGTTTTATACTATCCGGTGGTACAAAAATTCTGCTAAACCCCATCCGGGCAATTTCTCTGATCATCATTTCTAAAGAAGGAACTTTTTTAAGCTCCCCTGTGAGTCCCACATCACCAATAAATACCGTATCAGCGGGGATACTTTTTTTAAGGGCAGAAGATACCAAAGACATAATGACAGCTAAATTGACAGACTGCTGATTCAGCTTTAATCCTCCTGTCGATTTAACAACCACGTTCTTATCATATAACGCAATTCCCCCTCTCTGCTCCAAAATGGAAATCAGCGTAGCCAGCTGATCCCTTTTCATACACTCTGCAATCCGTGATGGATAGGGAGTAAAACTCTGCGAAATCAATGTCTCGACTTCTGCAATCATAGGTCTTGTTCCTTCTTTAATAACCGATAAGGCGCTGCCCGTAATATCCGCATCCGGATCACGTTTTGTCATAAAATACTGCGATGGATTCTCGATGGCTTGCAGTCCATTTTCTTCCATCGTAAAAAATCCCATTTCTCCGGTGCTCCCAAAGCGATTTTTCGTCGCAGAAAGAGTCCTCAGCTCCTCTGCGGGATCGGCTTCCATATACAAAACCGTATCCACCATATGTTCCAGTGCACGGACACCGGCCAGTTCATCCTCTTTAGTTAGCTGCCCGGCCATTAAAACAGCTCTTGGGTGCTCTGGATTTTTAGCCAGCTTCATAATGACATTCGTACATTCTAAAATCTGTGTAGGAGAACCGGGTCTGGATGAATATTCATCCAGATAAAAGGTTTGAATACTGTCTAAAATAATAAGCGTAGGATCCATCGTATCAATAGCAGAAAGCACTTCATTCATATGCGAAGTAGAATGCACCCAGATATTCTCATGGATATCTCGCAAAATACGAGCCGCCCTGCGGCGCAGCTGACTTTCACTTTCTTCTCCGGATACATACAGCACGCGATATCCCGCAGCCGCTACATCCTGTGCTGTCTGCAGCAGCAGGGTTGATTTGCCTGCCCCGGGACGAGCCGCTATAATACTAATAGAATCTCGTACCAGACCGCCGCCTAATACACGGTTCAATTCCTGCATGTGCGTTACAATTCTATCGCTGCTTTGTACCGAGACCTTCTTGAGCTGCTTAAGTCCATTACTCACTTTAACATGTGCATACCCAGTCTTTTCTGCCGATAGAGCCGGCATTTTTTCTTCTAGCGTATTCCATGCGCGGCAAGCAGGGCATTGTCCCATCCATTTGCTGCTCTCATATCCACATTCTTTGCAAACATAGATCTCTTTTATTTTAGCCACGTTTCCTCCTTATTAACTGCGCAAAAATTTATTCCGATATCCAGTTTAAATTCTCTTTTTCCAACTCCAATTTAATATGATCCCCTGCTTTGATCTCTCCGGTCAAAATCTTTTCTGCCAGTACATTTTCTATATGCGTTTGGATCACCCGGCGCAGCGGCCTTGCTCCATATATGGGGGTATATCCTTTTTCAGCCAGCCAATCGGCAGCCTCTGGAAGGAGACTTAGTTCGATCTGTTGACTTTCCCAAGCTCGATGTTTAACGTCTTCAAATAAAATTTCAACAATTTGCCGCAATTCCCCTTTACTCATCGGATGAAATACGATCGTCTCATCAATTCGATTTAAAAATTCAGGCCTAAAGAGACGCTTGATTTCTTCCAGCACCCCTTTCTTCATCGCTTCATATTCCTGCTGATGCTGATCGCCAGTCGCAAATCCCAATTGTTTTGGTGCACTGATACTTCGCGCTCCTGCATTAGACGTCATAATGATGACTGTATTTTTGAAATCAACCCTACGGCCTTGTGAATCTGTAATATGACCATCATCCAAAACCTGCAGTAAAATATTAAACACATCTGGATGCGCCTTTTCAATCTCATCAAATAATATGACCGAATATGGCTTGCGCCGAACCTTTTCGCTTAACTGTCCTCCTTCTTCAAATCCTACATACCCCGGAGGCGATCCAATCATCTTAGAAACGCTATGCTTTTCCATATATTCTGACATATCAATACGAATCAGAGACTCCTCCTGTCCAAATAACACCTCAGCTAAGGTTTTGCATAGCTCTGTTTTTCCCACGCCAGTGGGACCCAAAAATAAAAGGGAACCTATGGGCCTCTTGGGATCTTTCAGACCGATCCTTCCTCTGCGTACTGTCTGTGCCACAGCGGCTACAGCTTCCTGTTGTCCAATGACTCTTTCATGCAGACGTTTTTCTAAGTTGCGCAGATTGTCTTCTTCTTCTGCTGCCAGTCTTTGAACGGGGATTCCGGTCCAGCCGGCGACTACAGCCTCTACATCATCTACGCTTACTTCGCCGCATACGGAGGATCCTTCCTTTCTTTGCTGCCTGATTAACTCTTCCTGTACAGCTATCTCTTGTTTTCTAATTTCCAGCGCTCTTTCCATATGCCCTGCCAGGATGGCGGTCTCTTTTTCTCCGGCTAATTGCTGCAACTGCCTCTGCCGTCCTTGTGCAAGCTGCGAATTCGGCTTGGAAAATACTCTCATATGCACACGAGAACCCGCTTCATCCAAAAGATCCAATGCCTTATCCGGTAAAAATCGGTCTGTGATATAGCGATGTGATAAGCGCACACAGGCTTTTAAGGCCTCTGGCTGAATTTTTACTTGATGATGCGATTCATATTGTAATTTTAACCCTTCTAAAATTGCCTCTGTCTCTTCCTCAGAAGGCTCTTCGACCTGTACGGTTTGAAACCTTCTTGCCAGCGCTCCATCCTTTTCAACATACTTTCTGTATTCCCCCACTGTTGTAGCGCCAATCAGCTGCATCTCTCCTCTTGACAGTGCCGGTTTCAAAATATTCGAAGCATCCATACTGCCTTCTGCCGCTCCTGCCCCAACCAGTGTATGAAGCTCATCCATAAATAAGATGATATTTCCCTCTCGCTGCACTTCTTCCATACAACGTTTAAGACGCTCTTCAAATTCGCCGCGATATTTAGAACCGGCGATCATCGCCGCCATATCCAGTCCTAAAATTCTTTTTCCCAGCAGCATTTCCGGCACCTTACCTTCGACAATGCGCTGTGCCAGGCCTTCTACGATGGCCGTTTTTCCAACGCCTGGCTCTCCGAGCAAACAAGGGTTGTTTTTCGTGCGCCTACATAAAATCTGCATAATCCTCTCGATTTCTTTTTCCCTTCCGATAATCGGATCAAACAGATTGGCTTTTGCCATAGCCGTAAAATCCCGGCTAAAGCGTTCGATCACCGACCCCATAGCCTCTGGCGGCATCATTTCTTCCTCATGCATATCTTGCATCTCTCTTGTATGACGCGGCTGTTTAGGCCTTGCAAGTCCCAGCTCTTGAAGAATTCGCTGTGCTACCTCTGTCACCCCGACTCCCATACTGCCGAGAAAACGGGCAGCAATCGATTCCGGCTCCAACAGAATTGCCAGCAGCAGGTGCTGTGTACCAACCTCCTGCAGCTCATTTTTTTGAGCAAGCTCTGCCGCATGTTCTAAAAGCACCTGTGCTTTAGGCGCCCATTCAATCGGTTGTGTCAGCTCCTCTTCTGCACTGATATCCATTTTGCTTAATAGCTGTTCCATCTTTTCCGCCGTTATTTCAAGCTGATGCAAAACCTCAGATGCATAAGAATCCTTTTGTATAGTCAGCGCCATAAGCAGATGCTCTGTGCCAATATATCCATGTTCTAGCGTTAAGGCTATCATTTCGGCTTTTTTTAAGGCTTCCTGTGCCTTCTTGGTATAACTCATTTACTTTTCCTTCTTTCCCGATTCATGA
>CANOUM010000178.1 GCA_947570515.1 uncultured Clostridia bacterium | reverse complement strand
TAAATTGATTGTTTGTCTGATTGCCGGACTGGGAGCCGGTATTGGAACCGGACTGGCCGGCCTTTCTGCAGCTGCCGTTATTTCGCCGATGCTGATTACCTTCTTAGGTTTTGACGCGTATGAGGCCGTAGGCATCGCACTGGCTTCTGATGTACTGGCTTCGGCTGTTTCTGCTTATACATATGGGAAAAATAAAAATCTTGATATTCGCAATGGGCTGGTTATGCTTGCCGTCGTCCTGCTTTTCACCTTAGTGGGCAGTTACATTGCTTCTTTGCTTCCCAGCCAGACTATGGGAGGCTTCTCTGTATTTATGACACTCCTGCTGGGTCTTAAATTCATTGCAAAGCCCGTCATGACAACCCGGGAAATACGGCAAAATAAAAGTGTGCGAACAAAAATTTTGCAATCTATCCTATGTGGCATTCTGATCGGTTTCATCTGTGGCTTTGTCGGAGCCGGCGGCGGCATGATGATGCTGCTCATCCTGACCAGTGTGCTGGGTTATGAATTAAAAACAGCCGTTGGTACCAGTGTATTTATTATGGCTTTTACTGCGTTTACCGGTGCGGTTTCCCACTTTTCTATCCGCGGTGTTTTACCGGATCTGACCGCGCTGATCCTCTGCATTATTTTTACTTTGCTGGGAGCTCAGATCGCCGCCAAATTTGCCAACCGTGCTCCGGCTAAAACCCTCAACCGTGCTACCGGAATTGTCCTAACACTCCTTGGCCTTGCCATGGTCATTGTAAAATTCGCCTTATAAAGAGTATTCTGATTCTATATACAAAACCGTCAAGGGATATCCTTGACGGTTTTTCGCTCTATGCTTATAAATATGAAATTTTCTTTCGTTTATAAAAACGTCCCTCTTAGCTTTCTGGCCGCCACAAGTCTCTGCAGTGCTACCATATAAGCTCCTTGACGCAGCGAACTCTTTTTGCTTTCTGCCATCTGCCAAACATGATCAAAGGCCAGCATCATTTTATCATGCAATTTTTGATTGACGGTCTGAAGATCCCATGCCAGCATCTCGCGGTTCTGAACCCATTCAAAATAGGAAACGATCACGCCGCCGCCATTGGCAAGTACGTCCGGTACCACGGTGATGCCGCGCTGCTCCAGAATATCGTCAGCCTCATTCGTTGTCGGTCCATTTGCCCCTTCAATAATCAGCTTCGCCTGAATCTGCGAAGCATTCTCTGCCGTAATCTGATTTTCCAATGCCGCCGGCACCAAAATATCACATTCACAGGTCAGAAGCTCTTCATTGGAAATATAGGAAATTCCTTCTTCATGATACTCTTTTAAAAGATTTCCTTTTTGACTCAGGTACTGACCGATCTGCGCAATATTCAGGCCATTCGCTTTATAGATACCGCCGGATACATCACTCAGAGCTACGATAGTGAATCCCTCTTCTGCCATGAGCTGAGCTGCTGTAAAACCTACATTGCCGGCTCCCTGTACGGCTACCTTGCTTCCTTCTATCTGCATGCCCTTGCGTTTTACCGCTTCCTTAGCACAAATCATAACGCCGCGCCCTGTTGCTTCCGGACGTCCCAGACTGCCGCCCAGTTCCAACGGCTTGCCCGTCACAACACCTGGCGTATATCGTCCCTGCAGCGCAGAATATGTATCCATGATCCATCCCATGATTTCTCCATTTGTATTCACATCAGGTGCGGGAATATCCCGATCCATTCCGATGATCGGCGCAATCATAGCCGTGTAACGACGCGTCAAACGTTCCAATTCCCCTCTGGACAAGGTCGCAGGATCCACACAGATACCGCCCTTGGCTCCACCGTATGGGATATCCGCAATGGCACATTTAATACTCATCCACGCGGCCAGCGCCTTGACTTCGCTTTCATCCACATTCTGATGATAGCGAATACCGCCCTTACACGGTCCTCTGGAACTTGAGTGCTGCACCCGAAAGCCTTCAAAAACTCGAATGCTTCCGTCATCCATCTGTACCGGCACTGAAACCTTTAGCTCTCTCTCTGGATATTTAAGCTCTTCATAATCACTTTGATCAAGCTCCAGCTTTTGTGCGGCACCTTCTAACACATTCAGCATATTCTGATATGGGTTGTAGACTTTGTCCATGGGACTCTTCCTCCTAAGTTTATATAAAATTGTAACCTCGTCATTGAGGGTATTCTCCTTATTTTACTATCTTTTTATATAAAAAATCAATATGGTTTTTTAAAACTTTCAATTCGGCAGTACATAACCTGATATTTCCACGGATAGCGCATCTTGCAGCGCCGCACTGCTTCACGTGCTGTTTCATATTTTTCAAACAGTCCAAAGACCGTAGGGCCACTCCCCGTCATCATAGCTCCTGCGGCGCCAAACTCGGTCATATCCTGCTTAATTTCTCCGATGACCGGATATGCCTCTATTGCAGCCGGTTCCAGCTGATTGGCCATCTGTGCACAGATCTGAGATAATTTTCCTTGCTCTATAGCCTGTATCATAGCAGGAATATCCGCCTTCACCGGTTCACCATGCGATGCCTTATAGGCATCGATCTGTGCATATGACCACGGCGTAGAAATGCCAAAATTAGGCTTTACTAACGCAACATGCGTCTCTCTCATCGGCGCAATTCTCTCCAGCTTCTCTCCGCGGCCAGTTGCCAGGCATGTCCCGCCCAGCAGACAAAAAGGAATATCCGATCCCAGTTCCATTCCCAGCTGCATCATCTCATCCATAGAAAGCTCCAGGCCAAAGAGCCGGTTCACAGCTTTAATGACAGCCGCTGCATCCGCACTGCCGCCGGCCATCCCGGCGGCAATGGGGATCTTCTTAAATAAGCGGATATGAAAGCCTCTCAGGTCATATCGCTGCTTCATCAGCAGTGCAGCGCGGTATGCAATATTTTTCTCATTCGCTCCCAAAAAAGGCAGGTTACACTCCAGCGTAATGTCTGCATCATCCCGCCTGATCAGCGTAATTTCATCCCAAATACTAACATGCTGCATAATCATGGTCACTTCATGAAAGCCATCCGGCCGTGTCTCTCCTACATTAAGCGCCAGATTAATCTTGCCATACGCCCTCTGCCGCACATTCCATTCACGCATTTGTATAACCTCCTATCATACTATGATAGGCCTATTATACATCATCTGGATAAAAATTCAACCTCAGCGAACAACCATTACCATCGACTCGCCCATCTTCTCCATACAATCCGGCAGTACGCGATATCGTTTTCCCACATCCCAAACCGTTTCTCCGGGCTGCAGATAATACAACGCCATCGCCGGCAGCTCCTCCATTTCCCCTTCCTGCAAAATCAGCTCGGTAAGCACCTCTTGGCGTTCCTCCGCTATGATACTGACATCCAGAGCCAGCGCCGCTTTCAAATCCAGCTTCTTTTCATTTCTAAGCTCTGAACGAACCGTCTCCAAATAGGGAACAATCTCCACATTCTGGCCCGGCTCAGCGCCGGAAACCGCTGTCGATTTTTCAAAAGGCACAGGCTGCGTAAAGGAGATAACAGGGTTTCTATCATCTGCTGTCAGACAAAAGACGGTTACATATAGTACGCCTTCAATCTGCAGCCTGCCGTCCTCTATGATATAATCATCTACCTTAACTCTCGCCGTTGTATAAAACACCTGCAGCGCCATAGGCATATTTTCCGGGATCTCAAGCGTTTCTGTCACATCGGCGCGCAGTTGATCACGATAGATCTGATGCTGCATAAATCTAAGTGGCTTCTCCAGCAAAACATCCTGCTTCGTATCATAGGCATCCACAACCAGTTCACACATCTGCTCTTCACAGACGCGCACTCTGCAAGATACAATCATTTCCATCTGCAGAACCCGCTGTTCACCATCTGCATCCACATCTGCATGCACAAATCCTTTGACAATCTCCATCTGCAAGGCTGCTTCCATATCTTCTCTGCATCCGCTTACCTCGAGCAGCCCGGCAAAATCAGTATTATAATCAACAAATTGCACGCCAGT
>CANOUM010000177.1 GCA_947570515.1 uncultured Clostridia bacterium | reverse complement strand
AATGGTAAGTGCACAGGATCATAAGCGTGCGCTGGATCATGATCAGGGACTTAACACCGGCGGCATGGGGACTTTTTCACCAAGCCAATACTATACGGAAGCATATCAAAAAGAAGCAGAAGAAAAGATATTCCAAAAAACAGTCGATGCTATGAATATAGAAGGCCGCACCTTTAAAGGGATTATTTTCTTTGGGTTGATGCTGACAAAAGCAGGAGTTAAAGTGCTGGAGTATAACGCACGCTTTGGAGATCCGGAAACGCAGGTTGTACTGCCTCGGCTTAAAAGTGATTTAGTTGATATTTTTGAAGCATGTATTGATGGAACCCTGGATCAGGTTGACATTGAATGGGAAGAGAATGCGGCTGTCTGTGTAGTTTTGGCTTCCGGTGGCTACCCGGTGCAGTATCAGAAAGGGTATCCGATTCAAGGCCTGGATGCATTTGACGGCAGAGAGGATATGCTGCTTTTCCATGCCGGAACTGTGAAAAATGCAGAAGGAAAAATTGTGACAAACGGCGGACGTGTCTTGGGAGTTGTCGCACTGGATTCAACGCTTGATAAAGCGATTGAAAAGGCCTATAAACATATTGATGACGTTACATTTGAAAATGTGCATTATCGCCATGATATCGGAAGAAAATAAGAAGTAAGGAGTGAAGGGGTATGCAGCAGAGCATGATGCTATATGTGCATATCCCTTTTTGTATACAAAAATGTGCCTATTGTGATTTTCTTTCTTTCCCTACAGCGGAAAAGTATAAGCAGGCTTATATTAAGGCGCTGTGTGCAGAAATTGAAACCTGGAAAGGAAAAGAAAGTGATCCGGTATCCTCTGTTTTTATTGGAGGAGGAACGCCTTCTATTTTATTACCTGATGAATTAGGGGAAATTTTAGAAGCACTGCAGACGAGCTTTCATATAGAGAAAAATGCAGAGCAAACAATAGAGGTTAATCCGGGGACAGTCACGGCAGAAAAAGCATATTTTTGGAGGCAAGAAGGGATCAATCGGATCAGTATGGGCGTACAGGCTTTGGACAATGATTTGCTTAAAACATTAGGCAGGATTCATACCAAGGAGCAGGTGATAGAAAGCTGGGAGCTTCTTTCTATAGCAGGTTTTCAAAATATTTCATTTGATTTGATGATGGGACTTCCCGGACAAACGCTGTCCATGTGGGACGAGACACTCCATCAGGCACTTGCACTCCATCCGCGGCATCTTTCATGTTATAGCTTAATTCTAGAAGAAGGGACGCCTTTCTTTGAGAAACAGGCACAGCTGGATCTGCCGGATGAAGAAACAGAGCGTCAGATGTATTGGCATACATGCCGGTTATTATCAGAAGCAGGAATGCAGCAATACGAGATTTCAAATTTCTCGCAGCCTTCTTATGAAAGCAGACATAATACAGGGTATTGGCGGCGTAAGCCGTATATTGGTCTGGGGCTTGGGGCATCCTCTTTATTGAAAGAACAGGTTCGGATAAAAAATACAAGTGATATGGAGCTCTATATTCGTCATAGTGCTGATCGAGAGGCAATTTGCGAGGAGCGGCAGATCCTTACGCTGCAGGATCAGATGGAGGAATTTATGTTTTTGGGACTTAGGTGCACGCGAGGCGTGAAAAAGAGCGATTTTTTACGCCTTTTTGGGTGCTCTATAGATACGGTTTATGGAAAGAATATATCGAAATATCTGCAGTATGGGTTATTGCAACAAGAAGGAGATATCATTCATCTTACAGAGAGAGGAATGGATGTGGCGAATCAGGTATTTGCTGATTTTTTGCTGAATTAAAAATTTATGATTATTTAAAAAAAGCACTTGACAAAAGAATAGGCAAGTGCTATCTTATAACCAGATGTTAGCACTCCTCATTGTTGAGTGCTAACAAAATAGATGGCAGGTGATGACAATGGACATGAGTGAGCGTAAGCTCCAGATCTTGCAAGCCATCATCATGAATTACCTGGAGACAGCCGAGCCGGTTGGCTCGCGGACCATTTCGCGTCGGTTTCCGATGGGGATTAGTTCTGCTACGATTCGCAATGAGATGTCGGATCTGGAAGAGCTTGGCTTGATTGAACAGCCGCATACATCGGCCGGACGGATTCCCTCTTCCAAAGGGTATCGGCTTTATGTAGATCAATTGATGGAACGGGATCAGATGAGTCAGGAGCAGGCGAATGTGCTTAAGAGTATCTTAAGAGAAAAAACTATGCAGCTGGATTCCATGCTTCGTGAGATTGGTGATCTTCTGGCGGCTCTCACAAAATATACGGCGATCGTAACGATGCCGCAGTTTAAAAAAGCGAAACTCAAGCATATTCAGTTGATTCCGCTGGATCAAAAATCCGTTATTTTGGTATTAGTCACAGATGGAAACATTGTGCGCAATCATGTGATTCCGATTGTAAGACCGATGAAACCAGAGGCACTGTATCGATTATCGGATGTTCTGAACCGTAATCTGGCGGGGCTGGCTGTGAGTGAAATGAATCTGCCTCTCATTCAGAAGATTAAGCATGAAAGTCAGATTGAAAGCGAGATGATGGAAAGCCTTTTAGGCGCTATCAATGATACGATGCAATATGCGGATGATGTAGATGTGTTTACGGCTGGTACGACGAATATTTTAAATTTTCCTGAATTTAGCGATATTTCCAGAGCAAGAGCTTTGATGGAATTTTTCCAGCAGAAGGATCAAATGCTGCATTTGATTGGAAATGATGAGCATGATAAATCAGGCGGAAGCCTGCAGATTCGGATTGGATCAGAGAACCAGGCAGAGCAGCTTCAGGATTGCAGTATTGTAACGGCGACATATCATTATAATCATCGCAGTATCGGGTCAATTAGTGTGGTAGGTCCTATGAGAATGGATTACGATAAGGTGGTTTCCGCCTTAGAATATTTAACAAAAGACTTTCCTCAGTTTTTTGAAGAGGAAGGCGGAAAAGAGGAGGAGCGATATGACGGAAGCAGATCAGGCAAGCCGTGAAAAGGAAGCGGTAGAGGAAGCTGTCAGTCAAAAGCAAGAAGAGCTGGATTCTGAACTATCTGAACAGGAAACAGAAACAGCAGAAGAAACGGCTTCGCAGGAGAATGAGGCGGAGCTCAAGCTTGCACAGATGAAAGATCAGCTGCTTCGTACGATGGCAGAATTTGATAATTACCGCAAGCGAACCACAAAGGAAAAGGAACAGATTTTTAATCGGGGAGTCAGCTATGTGGTAGAGGCGATTTTGCCGGTGATTGATAACTTTGAGCGGGCACTTGCCGCCGCAAAGGATAAAGAAGATAATTTTGTAAAAGGTGTGGAAATGACGTATCAACAAATGATAGGAGCATTGAAGAATCTGGGCGTTGAACAGATGGAGGCTCTGGGTCAAAGTTTTGATCCTCATTTTCATGATGCAATGCAGCATGTAGAGGATGATCAATATGGTGAAAATGAGATCATCGAAGTATTCCAAAAGGGATATATGTTAAATGATGTAGTGATTCGTCCCAGCCTTGTAAAAGTGGCAAATTAATTGATAAAAGTGGAGGAAATGTAATCATGGGAAAAATTATTGGTATTGATTTAGGTACAACCAATTCTTGTGTAGCTGTTATGGAAGGTGGCAAACCGGTTGTCATTACGAATCCGGAAGGAAGCCGAACCACTCCTTCCATTCTCTCTTTCAGTAAAACAGGAGAACGTCTGGTAGGTGATCTGGCAAAGCGTCAAGCGATTACACATCCTGATAAAACTGTGCGTTCTATTAAAAGAAAAATGGGTACAGACAGCCGTACAGAAATCGATGGAAAGGAATATAGCCCGCAGGAAATTTCTGCCATGATTCTGCAAAAACTGAAAAGTGATGCAGAAAGCTATTTGGGAGAAAGCGTAACAGAAGCGGTTATTACAGTACCTGCTTATTTTAATGATGCACAGCGCCAGGCTACAAAGGATGCTGGAAAGATTGCAGGCCTTGACGTTAAACGTATTA
>CANOUM010000176.1 GCA_947570515.1 uncultured Clostridia bacterium | reverse complement strand
ATGAATCATTATGCGAAAGAGAATTGTTGCCGGAAACTGGAAAATGAATAAGACTCCTATGCAGGCAAAGGAGTTAATCGAAACACTCAAGCCTTTAGTTGGAGCTGAGGAAAATACGGAAGTTGTATTTTGCCCTCCTTATATTTGCTTGACGACAGCGGTAGAAGCTGTTAAGGGAACCAATATTAAAATTGGGGCTCAGAATATGTATTATGAAGAAAGCGGAGCCTATACAGGCGAGGTTGCTCCTAATATGCTGAAAGAGGCAGGATGCGACTATGTCATTTTAGGCCATTCTGAGCGCCGTGGCTATTTTGGCGAAACAGATGAAATCGTAAATAAAAAGGTTTTGAAGGCATTTGAACATGATTTGATTCCGATCATCTGCGTGGGAGAGACTCTGGAACAGAGAGAGCAGGGGATCACAGAGGATCTGGTTCGGCTACAGACAAAGATTGCATTAAAAGATGTTCCAGCTTCTGATGCAGAAAAGGCTGTCATTGCCTATGAACCTATTTGGGCTATCGGAACCGGAAAGACAGCAACCAATGAACAAGCACAAGAGGTTTGTGGAGCTATTCGTAAGGTATTGTGTGAAGTTTATGGTAAAGAGACAGCAGAAAAAATTCGCATCCAATATGGCGGCAGTGTCAATGCTGGAAATGCAGCAGATCTATTTGCCATGCCGGATATTGATGGCGGATTAGTAGGCGGTGCCAGCCTGAAGGCTGATTTTGCAGATATTGTAAAAGCATAAATAAAAACTGCAGAGAAGCCATATCCTTGAAAGATATGGCTTCTTTTCATATCATATTTATGAAGTTTTTAAAGGAGAACCATATATGAAGTATACAGAGATGACGATACCGCAGCTGCAATCATTAAAAAAAGAATTAGATTGTCAATACGCTGCCTTACAGGCCAAACAATTAAAATTAGATATGTCCAGAGGAAAACCCGGAAATGCCCAGCTTGATTTATCAATGGGAATGCTATCGGTGTTATCAACCGCCGAAGACCTAATCAGTGAAGAGGGAATTGATTGTCGTAATTATGGCGTTTTAGAAGGACTTTTGGAAGCCAGACGGCTGATTGCGGAGCTTGCGGAAGCGAAACCGGAGCAAGTTTTTATTGCAGGGAATGCGAGTCTTAACCTCATGTATACTATGATTGCAAATGCTTGGATTTATGGAGTCAATGGGGATACTCCCTGGGGTAAACAGGAAAAGATTAAATTTTTATGCCCTGTTCCAGGGTATGATCGTCATTTTAAAATCACAGAAAGCTTTGGTATTGAGATGATCAATATTCCTATGTCTGCAGAGGGACCCGATATGGATTTGATTGAACAATATGTTGAACAGGATCCAGCCGTTAAGGGCATTTGGTGTGTCCCTAAATATTCCAATCCGGATGGATATAGCTATAGTGACATAGTTGTTCGCCGGATGGCCTGTCTCAAACCAGCTGCTCCTGATTTTCGTATCTTTTGGGATAATGCATATATTATTCATCACCTTGATTTTGAGAATCCGGATCGTATTTTAAATATTTTAGAAGAATGTGTCAAGGCAGGGAATCCGAATATGGTATATGAATTTGTTTCAACTTCCAAAATGGTTTTCCCCGGCAACGGAATATCTGCTTTGATTAGCTCTGAAGCTAATATTGCTGAGATGAAACGTTTAATGGCATCAGAAACAATTGGATATGATAAGGTTATACAGCTAAAGCATGTTAAATTTTTCAAGAACTTAACCGGAATTGAGGCTCATATGAAAAAACATGCCGAGCTGATTAAACCACGTTTTGAAATTATATTTTCTGTTTTTAAAGAATTAGGAGAGCTGGGGATCGCTCAGTGGACGACGCCAAAAGGCGGATATTTTATTTCTTTATATACAATGCAGGGATGCGCTAAGCGTGTTGTTGCGCTTTGTAAAGAAGCCGGAGTGATTTTGACAGGAGCTGGTGCTGCCTATCCATATGGTAAAGATGAACAGGATAGGCATATCAGAATTGCACCAACCTATCCCTCAAATGAGGAATTGATGCAAGCATGTGAAGTTCTGATTTTGTGCGTTAAGCTGGCTTCGGTAGAGAAATTACTGCAAGAATAAAAATGAGGTAGTGCTTAATGATATGTGATTCTGTATTTATGGAAGGCACTATGACGAAAGTATATTCTCTAAATACGATAATTGTTGGGGGAGGAATTGCTGGACTCAATGCTGCCTTAAATTTATATGAACGTGGTCAAACAGATATTGCTATTTTGATTGACTCAACAACAGGAAGTACAAGCCGGTATGCTCGCAGCGATCAGCAGGCATATTATAAATTAGCTTCTTTATCGAATGATTCCGATTCTCCTTATCGCATGGCCAAAATTTTGCAAAGCAGTAACAGCAGTGATGGGGATTTGGCTTTAGTTGAGGCGGCGTTATCACTCAAATGTTTTTACCGGTTAACAGAATTAGGCCTTGCATTTCCACAAAATCAATATGGTGAATATATAGGCAGTAGAGCGGGACAAGATAGTGCACGGCGTTGTATCAGCTGCGGGCCCGATACAACAGCACAAATTCATAAAGCCTTAGAAGACGAAGTGAAGAAACGGAACATTCCTATTTTTTATGGATATCAGATGGTGAGAATCTTCACAGATGCAGAAAAAAAAGAAGTGATAGGGCTATTAGCCTTAAATTATGAGGGAATTAGAGAACGCCATCAGCGATATCTTCTTTTTAATACTACAAACATCATTCTGGCAACCGGAGGACCTGGCGGATTGTTCCACAATGAGGCTTATCCAGTTGCTCATACCGGTTGTTTAGGTTTGGCATTGGAAGCAGGGGCGGTTGCAGTCAATCTAACGGAGTTTCAATATGGAATATGTGCTGCTGACTTTTCCTTAACCATGAATGGAGCTTATCAAGAAGCGATTCCACGTTATATTTCAGTCGATGCAGAAGGCAATGATGAATGTGAATTTTTATGTGCTTATTTTAATGACTTGGATAAGCTTTATTCTTTAATTCGCCTAAAGGGAAATCAATGGGCATTTGATGCTAAAAAGGTACGTGAAGATGGAACCTCCATTCTTGATCTTTTAATTTATCATGAAATATCCATGAAAGGACGCAGAGTTTTTCTGGATTATCGAACGAATCCTGAAGGATACCCAGATGCACTATCTCCTGCAAAAAGGCTGAAAAATTTAAGTCCTTCCGCGTATCAGATTTTATTGGATCAAGGAGTAGATCCTGTAAGCACTCCTGTTGAAGTGTGTACTGCAGTCATGCATCATAATGGTGGTCTGGCAGTAGATTTTAACTGGGAAAGTACACTTAAGCATTTGTTTCCTATAGGGGAAGCTGCCGGTACCCATGGCTTTTTTGCACCTATGGGTGCATCCATAAATGAAACGCAGGTATCAGGACTGAGAGCATCTGGTTATATTATTTCTCAATATCAAGATGAGCCTATGGAGATTCATACTTTTGTAAATGAGATAAGAGAAGAGTATCATCAGAGAATTGAGATGACAGATGCATTTATTGCTCAGCTGCAGCGCAAGCAAGAAGATCAGGCTATTAGTATTCGTAGTGTACGAACGGAGATTGGGAAGCGAATGGATAAGGCCTGCGGACTTTTTAGGGATGCTTCACGAATTGCTTATGAGCTTAAAACAGCTAAGGAAAGTCTGAATCAATTGCCGTTCTTTTTTAAACCTTATGCGATGCTGGATCTGTCTTTATTTTTTAAAAATTATGATTTACTGATCTGTCAGGTTGCTTTTTTAAGTGCTATGCTTGATTATGATCGTTTAGGCGGGCAGAGCAGAGGTTCCTATTTACTATACCATCCTAAGGGAAGCCTGCCGCATCCTAAGCTGGAAGAAATGTTTCGGTTTTCTGTTTCTAATTCTGTTTTATCAGGCAAAATACAGGAAATTACATATCAGCCGCATTCAATGGAATGTAAGATCTCATGGAGACCTATCCGACCTATTCCTAAAA
>CANOUM010000175.1 GCA_947570515.1 uncultured Clostridia bacterium | reverse complement strand
TATTGTTGTTGGAATACTGTACCATCTGCTCAGCCATATCCGTATCACGAATCGAGCTTTCTGCCGCAGTCGTATTCTCCACAATGTTATCCAAGTTGTTGATGGTATGCTCTAATCTGTTCTGAATAGCACCCAAAGACGAACGCTGTGCAGATACCTTCTGAAGCGCCTCTGCCACAATATCGATAGCACGGGAAGCATTCTTTCCTGTATCTCCGCTTACATTCAAACCATTCAATCCCAGACCTCTTGCGCTGAGATTCTGGAGATTCATATATATCTTGTTCTCATCACCGGAATCCGCACCTACATGAAGACTCAAGTCAATCGCGTCGTTCATATCCGCAAAGGTTTCAATCTTCAGATTAGTACATCCCTGTCTATCCACAAATGTAGATATAGCCTTAATATCATCACCATAATCGCGCTTGATTGCCGACGTCATATCATCAATATTAGAAAACGCCTTGCAGGTGCCGCTTGCATTCATCTGTGCAACCACTTCGCTGATGCTCATCTTTGTAACGGTAGAGGATGCTGTTCCTACCTTCGTAGTAGCGGACACAAACACATACACGCTTCCGCCATTAACGCTATAGGTTTTGCCGGCCCAAGTGGTTGTAGCGTTATTTGCCACCGCGCTATTCTTCACATTGGTCAGCTTCACACCTGCGACAGTGCCAGTGTTCACCAATACCTCATTGCCAAATTTTGTTCCCAGCGCCGCTGCTGCGGTACTGTAAGTAAGTTTTCCGGCCGTAGCGCCGTTCATGCCTCTTAACAGATATGTTTCGTTAAATTTGGAAGTTACCGATACTCTGTCAATTTCACTTACCAGCTGGTCGATTTCCAGCTGAATGGCATTCCTGTCGGAAGTAGAGAGCGTGCCGTTTGCCGCCTTTACGGAAAGCTCCGTCATTCTCTGAATCATATCATGAACTTCATGCAATGCACCGTCCGCCGTCTGTACAGCGCTGATGCCGTCCTGTGCATTCAGGGAAGCCTGAGTCAGACCTCTGATCTGCTTGCGCATTTTCTCGCTGATTGCAAGTCCTGCTGCATCGTCAGCTGCACGGTTTATCTTGTATCCGGAAGATAACTTCTCGGTAGCCTTTGCCTGAGAAGCTGTTGTCAGTCCCAGCATTCTGTTAGAATTCATCGCCGTGAGATTGTGTTTTACTATCATACCCTATTCCTCCTTGAAAAAAGCTGCCTCCTTGCGGCTGTCGCATCTTGCTTTTTATATATTTATTTCATTGTCATGATTCATTTTATTCGATTTATGAGTCACAGCAATACGTTTATAAGCAAACCTCCGGTTTACTTTCCTGCATATTATATCGGATAGAATTTACAATACTTTAGCCCGCTTCATAACTTTTTTTAGAAAAAAACATAAAATCTACACTTTAGAACAATTCCATTGTCATAAAACCGAACGTCCTGCTTTTCAATAAACTTCTGTTCCTGCGCCCTAAACAATTCTACCATTTCTTGCCGCCTTAAACAATCAAATCCGCTCTCCGGAAGAATTCCATTGCCATAAATGAAAAAAGATTCCACACAAAGGCAGTGGAATCTCTCTTCAGGACTGATGTATGCGGCGATGGGAATCCAATTTCACGCCGCATACAGCCCTCTGCCAGATTTTCATTTTTTGCTGTCCATAAACTGCGGCAGCACCACGGCTGACTTGCTCATATTTTTATAATAATTAATGGCCGCCTTGGACGTCCTGCGGTTCATGCCGATGCCCTCGCGTTCCCTCCGAAAGAAATCTTCTATCAGCTTTTTATTGCGCGCTTCCTGCGCCTGAACGGCAACGCTGGCATCCGTCACTTCCGTGACCAGCTTCTGCAGCTCTTTGATCTGCTGCCCGTACTTCTCCCTATTGGCGTTCAATTCTGCCGCAGCCTTTTCATACAACCGTTCAAAACCGTTGTCTAAAGAGTTGATCTTCTCTATCAGACTCTCTTTTTCCGCCACATATTCGTCGAACTTTTCAACCTCCACCTGTTCCGCTTGAAAGATTTCCTGCTGACGCAGATTATATGCCTGTATTTCCGCCATAACCTGTAGTTTCTTTTTCAGACTTTCCGCCAATAGCGTTAAATAATTTTCCGTCATGCCTGCTGCTCCTTGCTTTTTTTCATAACTTCCTTCCAAGTATCCCGCATAGAACGCAGATGCATATTCACTTCTTCCAGAATTTCCTTATCCTTCCTTATATTGGCCTCTACCAGCCGCTCGCTCAAATAAGAATAAACGCGTTCAAAATCTTCCGCCACCGGATAGTTCATGTCCAGTGTCTGACGAAAATAGTCGATAATTTTCTCCGTCTTGCGAATATTTTCATGCGCCTTCTCAATGTCCTTATGTTCCACCGCAACGATGGCAATATTGCAGAATTTGATTGCCCCTTCATATAGCATCAATGTCAGCTCTGCGGGAGACGCCGTCAAAATTTTACTGTTGTTATATTGTCCATACGCGTTAGGTATTGCCATAATTCCATCCTGCCTTTCATTTTCTGCCCGGCCAAGCGAGAGGCAATGCCGACACTTACATTCCGCCGCCCAGCAGAGCCGTTACCGCACTGGCGTTCTGCTGCATTTTCGCCATTGCTGTTTCCATAGCTGCAAATTTAGCATACCACTTATCTTCGTAATCTGCAAGCTTATCTTCCAATTCTTTTATTTTTACGGTATAATCGTCGTATTCCTTCTGCATCTTCTTGTCATCGTATGCAGTATACGCCGAGCTGTATTCCGTGCCCTCCATCACTTCCGACATCTTGTCATAGAGGTTCTTGGCAAGGGTGGTGAAGAATTTAACAACCGTATCGGGATCATTGGCAATCATGCTCTTTAATTTGTCCGCATTGCCGGAGGTATCCGCATCATCGCTGTCGCCGTCGATATGATATGCGTTTTTCTCATTCTCAGGAGCGATAAAATACCCCAGAGTATTGATGCCGAACTGAGAGAGATACATCTTGTTCTCTGTGGGAGGAACGGTGTCTTCGTTGATGCTCATAACCACGCCCTGCATCATGATGGTCTTCATCTCGTTTGCGATGGTGCTTAAGGAGCTGTCCTTTCGGAGAATGGAATCCTTAATCTTCTTCTCCCACTCCTCTATCTCGGAATCGGACATTGCCTCTTTCTCTTCATCCAAAAGCGGCTCATAGCCCTTGGCGGAATCCGCATTGTACAGCTTATCCATCTGGTTGATCAAAGAATTGTACTCCTTAAAGAAATTCTTGATCATATCGTAGATGCCGTCGGTATCGTCGTCCGTAGTCACCGTAACGGTTTCGCCCGGCGCCGTCGTGGCATTGACGGTGAGAGTCAAGCCGTTGATATCAAAGGTGTTCTTGGAAGAAGTATACTCCACGCCGTTCAAGGTGATGGAGGCGTCGGAAGCGTCCTGCTTCTGACCGCGTCTCATCCAGCCTTCCGCCCATGAGCGCAGATCCGGATCGGTGATATTGTTTACGCCGTTTAATATCTGAACCGCCGCTTTATCATACTGATCCCCAGACAATGCGGGCAGATGCGTCGTTCCATTGACATTTGCTCCGTCCACGATTCCCGCCTCTATCATCGCCTGCGCCAGCTGCTGCTCCTGTGCGGAGAATGTCGTAGTAGGAGGATTTATGCCTGCATCCAGCTCCGCTTTTATGTCATCCACCTTCTTATTGTAGCTTGTAAAAATATTGTCTATCCCCGATTTCAAGGTTTGGTCGTCATACTGCAGCCCCAAAAAGCTCAACGCAGCCGCACCGTTTGCCCGGGACGTCGCATCGCCCATGCTGTCAAATGCATTATAGGCCCGAAGCGTAAAGTCGTTCTCCAGCCCGGACGCCTTGGAGGCCATATAAATTCTTCCGTTTGCCTCGTCAAAATTAGCGTTCACCCCCGCGTTTCTCAGAGCGCCCACAAAGCTGCTGATCGTGGTATTTTCATCTACAATAATGGGTTTCTTTCCGTCCGCGCTTGTTCCATTCTGCAAAAGGAAAATGCCCTGTCCGCCG
>CANOUM010000174.1 GCA_947570515.1 uncultured Clostridia bacterium | reverse complement strand
AGCCGGATATAAAACAGAGTTCATATTTTAAACCAGAGGGCTGTGACTGGAGAATGCTGTATATATGGGGAGCCAGACTGACGCAGGATGAGCCGTGGATTCGGCAAGTGGAAAAAATCAGCCAGAAGCAAAACTGTAAGTCCGCAAGAAGTGTAGCCTGGATATGCATTTTAGTCATGCTGTTTCGAGGAGAGGGAGCAGCAAAATGGACGAGGGAAGGAAAGAAAAAAGCCGGATTTGAAATTCAGAAATCAGGCATAAAATGGCGTTTTGAGGTTGAAAGAGTGATTGACGGAGAAAAAAAAGCGTGCTATAGTAACAAAAGGTTAGCAGAAAGGAAGCGGAAACGATGATTGCAAAAAAAATGAAAGATTTAGTGCTGAATGGGTCAACGATTCGGGCCATGTTTGAAGAAGGAAAAAAGATGGCCGAGCAGTATGGAAAAGAAAATGTCTATGATTTTTCACTTGGCAATCCCAACACCCCCCCGCCGGAATCCGTAAAAAAAGCGGCTCTTGCTATTTTGCAGGAAGAAGAACCGCTTCGGCTGCATGGCTATATGAGCAATGCAGGGTATGAAGATGTGAGGGATCGTCTGGCAGAGAGCCTTAATGCACGGCATCAAATGCAGTATACAAGAGATAATCTGATTCTAACGGTAGGTGCAGCCGGTGCGCTGAACGTTGCGCTTAAAACCATCCTGGAGCCGGAGGATGAGGTCGTTTTGCTGGCGCCGTTTTTTGGAGAGTATATTCATTATGTGCAGAATTTTCAGGGGGTTCCGGTTGTGATTCCGCCGGATATACCTGATTTTTCAATCAATTTTGAAGCTTTAGAGGCTAAGTTAAGCCAGAAGACGAAGGCTCTGATTGTAAACACGCCCAATAATCCCACAGGAGTCATCTATTCAGAAGATGATATCCGGCGTTTGGCGGAGCTGCTTAGGAATAAGCAAAAAGAATACGGCCATGCCATCTATCTGATTTCCGATGAACCGTATCGGGAAATTGTATTTGGCGGTCAGACCGTACCCTATTTGCCAAAGTTTTATGAAAATACATTTGTTGGATATTCGTATAGTAAGTCGCTGTCTTTACCGGGAGAACGAATCGGTTATCTGGTGATCCATCATGAGATGGAAGATGCGGAGGAGACGATGCAGGCTGCATCCGTTGCCAATCGGATTTTAGGTTTTGTCAATGCACCGTCTTTAATGCAGCGCGTGATTGGTGTGTGTGCAGAGGAAGTCTCTGATATGACGGTGTATCAGGAAAATAAAGAAATTTTATACCGAGAGCTGACAGCTATGGGATTTGAGATGATAGAGCCACAGGGAGCTTTCTATATGTTTCCCAAATCTCCGATTCCGGATGAAAAAGCCTTTTGCCAGGCAGCCAAACGATATCGGATCCTGCTTGTGCCGGGAAGTACATTTGCATGCCCCGGTTATTTCCGATTAGCCTTCTGCGTTTCTAAAGAAACCGTTCTCAATTCTCTGGAAGGGTTTCGTCAACTGGCGAAGGAGTTTGGTCTTGGCGGTCAGGACGTCCCAAAAGCCGGCCTGTAAGCTGAGATAGGATCCGAATGAAGCCGGCACGTTCTGCATCGCAACCTGCGACAAGAGGAAGGCGTGCGATTTCCTGCGTTTCAGAACGATAAATGATCTCGCCGATGGGGTCCCCTGTTTTGAGCGGCAAGGAAACAGGTTCATTATAGAGGATTTCCGTTTGCAGGGAGGCAGGATCCAGTGCCTGCCCTTTGCTGGTCAGGACGCCGACATTTCCCTGAATGAGTACCGGAAGCTGTTCTACATTGCTGCCGCTGAGCGTGAGGGTGTCGGCCTGTGTACCATCGGTTTCGATATTTAAAAAGCCATAATTACCAAAGCCATAGTTGAGCAGGGCCGTCACTTCATTCGTTCGGATTTCTTTTGTTTCAGCTCCCATGATGACTGCGATCAGACTAAGATCACCGCGGGTAGCTGTGCCGGACAGAGAATATTTAGCCAAGCGGGTAAAGCCGGTTTTGAGGCCTGTCATACCTTCATAGCTTTGAATCATTTTATTGGTGTTGGCCATATCCGTTTCACCGGGGCCGCTTCGCCAAACGTGGGGCATCATTTCATGCCAGGTGGTAGTATATTCTGTAACCTCCGGAAAATGATTTAAAAGCTCGCGGGACATCAGGGCAATATCATGAGCGCTGGTAACATGACCATCCGCATCCAGGCCGCAAGGATTGACAAAATGGGTATCGTTCATGCCGAGCTCCTGGGCGCGCTGATTCATGAGCGCAACAAAACCGTCTTGACTGCCGCCGATATATTCAGCGGTTGCGATGGCAGCGTCATTTCCCGAGGCAATGCACATCCCCTTGATAAGGTTTTTTAATGTAATTTGCTCGCCGCTTTCCAAGAGGATGGTAGAGCCTCCGTAGCCGGCTGCATTGTCGCTGACGGTTACCATATCGTCCATGGTTGCTTTTCCATCCCGCACAGCTTCATAGGCCAATAAAATCGTCATGATTTTGGTCACGCTGGCAGGGCGCAGCTGTTTATGACTGCCCTGTTCATAGAGGATTTGTCCGGTCCGCGCTTCCATTAAAATGGCGCCGGGAGAAGTAATGCCGAGGGAGGAAGCTGCCGGGTCAGGATCAGAAGCGGTATTGTTTTCAGCTTCTTCGGCAGCTGCCTCGATGGTGCTGTTTGCTAAAAAGGGAACGGGTAAGAAAATGTACGTAAGCCAAAATGCGGCTATTAGGACACATGCGATCGTTTTTCTCATGATCAATGAAACCTCCGTCTTTATGTTAGAATGACTCTTTAACTAAGTATAAGAGCAGAAAAGAGGAATTATGCTAATGATTCAAAAGAGGAGTGAATCAATACGATAAGGAGACAGTAAAGCAATGAAGATTAAAGAAATACAAATCGGAGAGGTACAGATTCCGTTGGTAACGCCTTTTCGTACAGCACTGCGCACGGTCGAGGCAGTGGATGACATTCTGATTCGGGTCATAGGTGATAATGGCATGGAAGGCTTTGGAGAGGCTCCGCCAACAGCTGTGATCACCGGCGATACGAAGGGGTCTATCCGTACAGCCGTGCAGGAGTTTATTGCGCCGGCGCTCATTGGTATGGAAATAGAAGATATGGATGGCATCATGAAAAAGCTGCATGGCTGTATCTTAAAAAACACCTCTGCCAAGGCAGCAGTGGACATGGCGCTGTATGATTTGTATGCCAAAAATCTGAATCAGCCGCTTTATAAAGTGCTGGGAGGCCACAGTGCCAAGGTAGAGACAGACCTAACTATTAGTGTGGGTCCTGTCGAAACCATGGTAGAGGATAGCCTGAAAGCGGCTAAGCAGGGCTTTCGAATTTTAAAGATTAAGGTTGGCAAAGAGGGAATGGCTGATGTAGAGCGAATCCGTGCGATTCGAGAGGCGGTTGGTCAGCATATTCAGATCAGAGTGGATGCTAATCAGGGATGGAACGCTAAAGAGGCGGTGCGTATTATTCAGGCTTTGGAGGATTTGGATCTGAATATTGATCTGGTGGAACAGCCGGTAGGAGCACATGATCTTGCGGGGATGCAGTATGTGACGCAGCATGTGGCAACGCCGATATTAGCAGATGAAAGTGTGTTTTGTGCGGAGGACGCCATTCGCATTATTCAGATGGGAGCGGCGGATTTAATCAATATTAAACTGATGAAAACAGGCGGCATTTATGAGGCCTTGAAGATTTGCAGCATTGCTGAAATTTATGGGGTAGAATGTATGATGGGCTGTATGCTGGAAAGCAAATTGGCAGTAAGCGCCGGTGCGCATTTGGCAGGAGCAAAAGGGATTATTACCAGAGCCGATTTGGATGGTCCGGGGCTATGCCGTCTGGATCCCTATGAGGGGGGACCGCAGTATCAGGCCAACTGGATTTATTTAAATGAGACGCCGGGGCTTGGCATTACGAAGGTGCCGTGCTTTGCATGATGGAGAGGAAAATGAAAATAGGAATCATTCAGGTAGGGATCGCGCCGCTGTATGCAGAGCCAAAGGA
>CANOUM010000173.1 GCA_947570515.1 uncultured Clostridia bacterium | reverse complement strand
GGGGCTTACATGGGGGTTAAACTGTACGGTATTATATGCTTTAAAGAAAGAAGGCAGCGGTGATGACTTTGTTAGTTATGATGACTTAGAGGTGGAGTCCGGATATAATACCTATAAGCATACCGGATATCCGGTAGGACCTATTTGTAATCCCGGGTCAGAAGCGATTCAGGCTGCTTTGAATCCTGAAGAAGGAGATTGGCTGTATTTCATTGGATATGAGGATGGAAGCAATGAGCATCTGTTTACCAGTGATTATGATGAATTTTTGGCTGTTGAAAACGGTACGTATCAAAGATAATATTGGCAGACAAGGAAAGGCATGAGGCAATGATGGAGTTATTAGCGCCAGCCGGCAGCTTGGAGGCCCTCAAGACCGCGGTGCTCTATGGAGCAGACGCGGTCTATGTCGGTGGAGAGATGTATGGGCTTAGGGCGAAGGCGAAAAATTTTGATGAAGAACAATTAAAAGAAGGAGTACTTTATGCGCACAAGCATGGCGTGCGGGTACATGTTACAGTGAATATCATTGCGCATAATCAACATCTGGAGGGACTAAAAGAATATCTTTTGTTTTTAGAGCAAATTGGTGTGGATGCTTTGATCATGGCGGATGCAGGGATGATTTCGATCGCAAGACAGGTGGTGCCTCAAATGGAGATTCATTTAAGCACACAGGCAAGCGCGACTAATTATGCTACCTTTCAGTTTTGGCATGAACAAGGGATTAAACGAGTGGTGGCAGCCAGAGAGGTTTCACTGGAAGAACTCAGTGAAATTCGCCAGCATACATCAAGAGACTTAGAGATAGAAGCATTTGCACATGGGGCTATGTGTATTTCTATTTCGGGAAGATGTCTGTTAAGCAATTATTTATCAGGACGAGATAGTAATCTGGGCGCCTGTACGCATCCGTGCAGGTGGCAGTATCATCTGGTAGAGGAAAGCAGACCGGGAGAATATTTCCCTGTTGAAGAAAGGGCAGAGGGGACTTATATATTTAATTCAAAGGATCTTTGTATGATCGAATATCTGCCGGAGCTTGAACAGGCCGGGGTCTCCAGTATTAAAATCGAGGGGCGGATGAAAACGCCGTTATATGTAGCGATGGTAACTAAAATATATAGAGAAGCCTTGGACGATTTAGCAAAAGATGCATCTTTATATGCTTCTAAGAAGCAATATTATAAAGAAATGCTGGGAAAGGTGAGTCATCGCGGGTATACAACAGGATTTTATATAGCCCCCCCTGGAGCAGAGGAACAGGTATATGGTACAGCAGAGTATATCAAGCGGATTGATTTTATAGGGAAAGTTTTAGAAGCGCCGAAGAAGCCTGAGGGTCTGTCTTTAGTAGAGCAGCGGGGTAAGTTTTCAGAAGGAGAAGAGATCATGATATTGCCCCCAAAAGGTCCCGGAATTTGCTTTTTGGTAGAGCAGATTTTAGATGAAAAAGGAGAGAGGCAGGCCAGTGCGCCTCACGCACAGCAAAAGCTGTGGATTAAGCTGCCCCAAGGAGCAGAAGATGGGTGTATTCTAGCGAAAAAAAGATAGATGTAACACTTTTGTAACAGAATCAGCGCAGGCGTTGACGTGCATATTTAAAAATGGTATAATTTGCTAAGCAATCAGACATTTCATAGTCATAGGGATATACAAATGAAAAAGCTATGAAAGATGAATAATGGGAGATACTATGAAGAATTATGAACCGGTTAAGCGAGTCATCAGCTTTGTTTTTATGCTGCTGGCAATTGCTGTTTTAGTCGCTATGTTTGCGCTTGTCTGGTATCGATATTATGCGCTGACGATCATCTACCCATTCTTCCGAAAAGGAAATTGGATGGTGATTGCTGTATATGCGTTTATTTTATATTTGGGATTATATATTAACGAAGGAAATAAAATCGGTTTTTATACCTATGGACAGACATTGTTTTCACAGATTTTGGGAATATTGGTTGTTAATATTTTAATGTATGTGCAGATCAGCCTGATTGGCAGGCAGTTTCTATGGGTTTGGCCGATGGTCAGTATCAGCCTGATTCAGATGGCATTTATGACGATTTGGACTTGGATTGGGGATAAGGTTTATCATAAAATCTATCCTCCGCGCAGAATGGTATTGGTTTCAGGAAGAGGACGTCATGTCAATGCACTCATGGCCAAAATTACTGCACGGGAAGATAAGTATCAGGTCAAAGAATGGATCGATGAAGATGAGGGAATCGAAAAGATACTTCCAAGACTTAAGCATTATGATGCCGTGATTATTTGCGACTTAAATATCAAGATTCGAAATGAAATTACAAAATATTGTTTTGAAAATGATATTCGAATTTATGTTTCACCGCGTATTTCTGATGTGATTATGAGGGGCGCAGATGAAATCCATTTATTTGATTCACCTCTTTTGTTATGTAGAAATTATGGTCTCACATTTGAACAGCGTTTGGTAAAACGGATGATGGATATTGTCATTGCAGGAATAGGTCTGTTGATTACATCTCCACTTTATCTTGTCATTGCAATCGCTATTAAAGCGTATGATAAGGGACCGGTTCTTTACAAACAGAAACGGCTAACGCGCGGCGGCCGGGTATTTGAGATATATAAGTTCAGAAGCATGATTGTAGATGCAGAAAAAAATGGAGCACGCTTGGCAGGAAAAGAAGATGATCGGATTACACCGGTCGGCAGGATTCTGCGCCGCTTCCGGTTGGACGAGCTTCCGCAGCTCCTTAATATTTTAAAAGGAGATATGGCGGTGGTAGGGCCGAGACCAGAGAGACCGGAGCTGGCGGAGATCATCAGCCAAGATATTCCCGAGTTTTCGTATCGCTTGAAAGTGAAAGCGGGACTCACCGGGTTTGCGCAGGTAGTAGGAAAATATAATACGAGTCCGTATGATAAATTAGAAATGGACTTGATGTATATCTCCAAATATTCTATTCGGTTAGACTTAAAAATTATGATGATGACGCCAAAGATGCTTTTTATTAAAGATCGGACGGAGGGTGTAGATGAATAGTACAGAGAAAAAGATTCCAGTATCTGCCTGCATCGTTTCTTATAATAATCAGGCAATCATTGCACAAGCCATCCATTCTGTATTAGATCATACAAAGGGCGTGGACTTGGAATTATATATCTATGATAATGCCTCGACAGATCGAACCGTTGAAGTCATTAAAGAGGAATTTCAGCAGGTCTGGCTCATGCAGAGCAAAAAGAACAGAGGGTTTGGAAGCGGTCATAACAAAGTGCTTCCCAAACTGACTTCAAAATATCATGTCATTATTAATCCAGATATATTACTGCAAAGTGATGCCATCACCGAGATCGTTTCCTATATGGAAGAGCATCCTGATGTGCATTTAGCCGTCCCACGGTTTCTTAATGCTGACGGCAGCGAGCAGTTCACGCCGAAGCTCACACCAAAGTTTAGATATATGCTGGGAGGAAGACTGGAAAAGCACGGCGGCATTTTTAAACGCTGGCGTGATGAGTATACGTTAAAAGGACAGGATATTACAGAGCCCATCGACGTAGGATTTTGCAGTGGCTGTTTTATGGTCATCCGTACAGAGACCTTTCGGCAGATCGGTGGATTTGATCCGCGGTATTTTCTTTATAATGAAGATGCAGATCTTACCCGCAGTGTCAAAGAAGTTGGACGCGCAGTGTATATACCGTCAGTTTCAGTTGTGCATTTATGGGAAAGAGCTTATATGAAAAAAAACAAATATCTCTGTATTCAAATCCAGTCTATGCTCAAATATTTTTGGAAATGGCGGGGAAGGCTTCATGAGGAGTGAGCCGGAGGTATCGGTTGTTCTTGCAATTTATAATGGAATTCATTATCTTAAACCTCAGTTAGACAGTATTCTTGTACAGTTATCGCCAGCAGATGAGCTATTGGTTATGGACGACGGTTCTACAGATGGAAGCCTTCAGCTTATTGCCGCATATGCGGAAAAATGGCCGCAGATACAGCTTTTTGAAGGACAGCATTGTGGTGTGGTGCAAAACTTTGCAAGAGGGATCGAGAAGGCAAGAGGAAAGTATATATTTT
>CANOUM010000172.1 GCA_947570515.1 uncultured Clostridia bacterium | reverse complement strand
TCGATGAGATCTGTCATATCATGCTGATAAGTAACTTCCTTGCCATACGATTTCATTTCTCCTTCTCCTAAACGGAGAACCGGACGTTCATCGATGCCTCGGGCTGCTTGGTACAGCTCCAGACCATGCTGCCCAAGCAGCTTTTGCAGTGCATCTGCACTCCAGTTTAATAAGTCACGTACTGTATGAAGGTGATAATGCGTCAGATGCAGAGCCGTTTTCTTTCCAATGCCAGGTAAAACCCGAATGGGTCTGTCGATAATCAAATTCTGAAAAAATGAAGGATCCGGAATCACAAAAAAACCATTAGGCTTTTTTTCTTCACTGGCAATTTTGGCCGTCATCTTATTGTAGCCGATGCCAATGGAACAGGTCAGGCCGGTATCGGCAAGAATCCGTTCTTTGATTTCATGCCCTACATGTTCGGCAGAGCCGAAAAGGCTGAGAGAGCCGGTAATATCCAGATATCCTTCATCGAGGGCTACAAATTCGATTTGATCGGTATAATCCATCAGGATCTGATGTACCTGCTGACTGATGGCATGATATTTTGCAGGGTTGCCATGCATATAAATACCTTGAGGGCAGAGACGGTAAGCTTCTTTGATGCTCATACCAGAATGCAGACCGAAAGCACGGGCCTCATAGGAACAGGTGGCTACTACGCCGCGCTCATTAGGGAGAGCTCCGATAATCAGCGGTTTTCCCGCCAGCTGCGGATTATCCCTGATTTCTACGGAGGCATAGAATGCATCCATATCCATATGCAAGATCACTCGTTTTGCCATAACCGAAGCCTCCTTTTTTATTTTTCATCTTAGCATATCCAATTGCCAAAGACAATAGAGAAGAGGGGCAGGGATTGCAAATAAACCTCTTTACAATAGGTGAATACTATGCTATAATCTTTGCTTGGAAATGAACCGCGGCTCAGTAACAGGAAGCTCCAACCTTTACTTAGCAGACGGGGATTTATCATATCACATGGAGGTAAGTATTATGACAAAAGAAAGAAAGCAAGAGCTCATTCAGCAGTACGGACGTAAAGAAGGAGATACCGGTTCTCCGGAGGTGCAGATCGCGCTTCTGACAGAAAGAATCAATCATCTGACAGAGCATTTAAAATCTCACAAGAAGGATCACCATTCAAGACGTGGTTTGCTGATGATGGTAGGTCAGCGTCGTGGTCTGCTTAATTATTTGAAATCAAAGGATATCGAGGGATATCGTACGCTGATCGAGCAGCTGGGTATCAGACGATAAAAAGAAAGTTGTAAGCCTGCCTTGGCGGCTTACAACTTTTTGTCGTTCTATTTGTAGTCAATATGATGGAGTATACATGAAAACACGGGTTTTCATGAGTTGGTTATGAGGTAATGAATTAGGAGGATATGGATATGGTATTTGAAATGGAATTAGCCGGCCGCACTTTAAGAGCAGAAGTTGGCAAAGTGGCAGAACAAGCTAACGGTGCGGTATGGATTTCTTACGGAGAGACAACGCTTTTATCTACGGCAACGGCATCGGACAAGCCCAGGGACGGAATTGACTTTTTCCCGCTTAGTGTAGATTATGAAGAAAAAATGTATTCCGTGGGTAAAATTCCCGGAGGATTTTTAAAGAGAGAAGGGCGTCCAAGTGAAAACGCTGTATTGACGGCGCGCTGTATTGATCGCCCGATGAGACCGCTTTTTCCTAAGGATTATCGGAATGATGTATCTATTGTGAATACGGTGTTAAGTGTAGAGCAGGATTGTGCTCCTGAAATTTTAGCAATGGTAGGATCCTCTATTGCCGTATCGATTTCAGATATTCCGTTTGCAGGCCCGGTTGGGGCGGTGTCGGTCGGATTGGTGGACGGTGAACTGGTGATCAATCCTACTTCGGCACAGCGCAAAGTCAGTGATCTGGATTTGACGGTAGCCTCTACAGCTGAAAAGGTTGTCATGATCGAAGCGGGAGCCAACGAGGTTCCAGAGGAAAAAATGATCGAGGCCATCTTCTTTGGACATGAGGCGAATCAGAAAATCGTTGCTTTTATCAATGAGATTGTTGCCGCTGTAGGAAAAGAAAAGCACGCTTACGAAGAACAGTCGGTTCCGGAGAGCGTTTTTGAGGCGCTTAGACAGGTTTGCCCGCCTGAGCAGATGGAAGAGGTTGTATTTACTGATGTAAAGCAGATTCGCGAAGAAAGAATTGCAAAAGTGACAGAGGATTTCAAAGCATATATTGCCTCGCTTACGCAGGAAGAGCAGGAGACAATGCTTAAATATGCAGATGAAGCAATCTATCAATATCAGAAAAAGACAGTTCGTAAAATGATTAAGGTAGACGGAAAACGTCCTGACGGCCGTCAGCTTACCGAAATCCGTCCGCTTTCAGCAGAGGTCGATGTACTGCCGCGTGTTCACGGTAGCGGCCTTTTCAAGAGAGGACAGACACAGGTCTTAACTGTTACCAGTTTAGGAGCATTAAGTGAACGTCAGATTTTGGATTCCTTAGATGAAAATATTGATTCTAAGCGTTATATTCATCATTATAATTTCCCGTCCTATTCGGTGGGAGAAACCAAGCCGAGCCGGAGTCCCGGACGAAGAGAAATTGGGCATGGCGCCTTGGCAGAGCGTGCATTGGTGCCTGTACTTCCTTCAGAAGAAGATTTCCCCTATGCAATTCGCACTGTTTCAGAAGTGCTGAGTTCTAATGGTTCTACTTCACAGGGAAGTATCTGTGCCAGTACACTGTCTCTGATGGCGGCCGGTGTGCCGATCAAAGCACCGGTAGCCGGTATTTCCTGTGGATTGGTAACGGGAGATACAGATGACGATTTTATCTTATTGACAGACATTCAGGGCTTAGAAGACTTTTTCGGCGATATGGACTTTAAGGTTGCAGGTACCCATAAAGGTATCACGGCTATTCAGATGGATATTAAAGTGCAGGGCCTGACACGTCCGATTATTGAGCAGGCGATTGAGCGGACCAGAATCGCCAGAGAATATATACTGGATGAAGTAATGCTTCCGGTAATTGCGCAGCCAAGAGCGCATCTGTCCGAATATGCGCCTAAGATTTATCAGACGAAGATCAGCGTAGCTAAAATAGGAGAAGTCGTTGGTCCGAAAGGAAAAACAATCAATAAGATTATTGATGAAACAGGCGTGAAGATCGATATTGAAGAAGATGGAAGCGTATATGTCCTGGGAAATGATGAAGCGATGTGCCTGCAGGCAATTAAAACAATCGAAACCATTGCAAAAGAAATTCAGATGGATGAGATCTATAATGCAAAGGTGGTTCGCTTAGCTAAGTTTGGTGCATTTGTAGAACTGCTTCCCGGAAAAGACGCGCTGCTTCATTTATCTGAAATTAGCTATGAATATGTAAAAGAAGTAGAAGATGTATTGCATGAGGGAGATGAGATCATGGTCAAGGTTATTGGAATTGATGATCAGGGCAAGGTCAAAGTTTCTCGCAAGGCATTATTGCCGCCGCCTGAAGGCGGAGATAAAAATGCCGGGCATGCACCTCGTCGTCATGAGCATTAATCGACCGTATAAAATGATTTGAAAATACAAAGACTATCAGCATCATGTTTAGGCATGATGCTGATTTTTTTATGGGAGAGGATAAAAAATGGCCGAACAAGAAAAGATGACACCGGAAGAGTATCAGGATACAGTCAAAGAATTTGGACAAACACAGCTTCCCTTTTCGGGGGAGAAAAATCCGCGCGGCAATATTATCTGCATGAGCATTATAGGAGAAATAGAGGGGCATATGGTTTTGCCGCCGCAAAATAAAACAACAAGGTATGAGCATATTTTGCCTCAACTGGCTGCTATTCGGGAAAATCAGGATATTGATGGTGTATTGTTTCTGATCAATACAGTGGGAGGCGATATTGAAGCAGGTCTGGCTATTGCTGAGATGATTGCAGATTTAGGAAAGCCTTCTGTATCTTTGGTCTTGGGTGGTGGTCATTCGATAGGAGTACCGCTGGCTGTATCCGCTCGGTATTCTTATATTGTGCCCTCTGCCTCCATGACGATTCATCCGGTACGCACCAATGGACTGGTGATCGGTGTTGCGCAGACTTTTGAATATCTGGAGAGAATACAAGATCG
>CANOUM010000171.1 GCA_947570515.1 uncultured Clostridia bacterium | reverse complement strand
GGAAAGTATGATGCCGGCAGGAACTGTGCGAAAATGTGTTAAGCTGGTGCTTAGCCTGCTATTTGTTTTTGTACTGATACAGCCGGTCATAGAATGGGTTCAGGAGGGAGTCGATCTGGAAACACTGACGTTGGGAGATCTTCCGCAGGAAACAAGACAAGAAAATCGATATGAGAAACAAGCAGAGGAAATGCTGCAGGGGGCTTATGAGGAGGCATTGACGCAGCAGGGGCTGCCGGCAGAGCTTCAGGAGCAATATGCATTGACCCAGATCCAGGTAAAAGAGGAAGGAAGCATCAAGATTACGCTTAGCAGAGAGAAGGAGGTGGGAGGGCTCTTAGACCGAAGCCTTGATCTGGGGCAGATTGGAGCAGAAGCACAGGAAGAAGAAAAGATCAGACAGAGTTTATGTGCGTATTGGGGAATTGAGGAGGAAAAGCTGGAGATGAAGCTGAGATGAAGTGGAAGGAATGGATCAGCAAAAAAGAAGGAAAGAAGGACTGGTTTTCCGTCGTCTTTCCGTTTCTGCTTGGATTGGGAGTCATATTTTTGGTTTTTTCGAATACCCATATATCAAAGCAAGAGGAGGCCGATCAAAATCAGGAAAGCGCGGAGGCAGCTGAAATAAAAGCTACATATGAAGAACAGCTGACCAGACGTTTGGAAGATGCCCTTTCTCATATAAAAGGGGCCGGCAAGGTGCGGGTGATGTTGACTTTGGCAGACGGCGGAGAGGCATATGTACTGCAGGACAGCGAATACACCCGGTCCGAAACTGAGGATGTGAACACTTCCGGCCAGGGCCGGCGTATGGTGGAGGAGCAGCACCAAACGGAAACAGTGCGGGATGCGGCGCAGCAGCCCTTTATTTTAAGAGAGGAAGCCCCTAAGGTCCGGGGGATTCTGATCATGGCGGAGGGGGCTGGCAGCAGCGTTGTACAGCAGGAGCTTTTGCAGGCTACGCAGGCCCTTCTGGGAATATCGGCTCAAAGGGTGCATATTGCATCGTATCAATAAGGTAAGCAGGGAGGAAATGAAATGCATAGTGTAAGAAAAAATCAAATTGTGGTGGTGCTCTTGGTTGTGATGATCGTGGTGGCAGGCTATCTGAATTATCGTACGCAGGAGGAGGCGCCGTTGGCGCAAAATAATCAATCAGAAGCTGTTACAGGAGATAAAGAGAGCTCGGAGCCGCAGACAGAGGATTCAGATGTCACAGCAGAGGGCGTGATTGTGCCCGAGGGACAGGAGAATCAGGAGGCGCAGACATCGCAGCCGGATACGACAGAAACGGCGCAGATTGATGAGACGGCAAGCAATGAGGAGGAGGCCAGAGCACCCGGAGAAGCTATCATGGTGGAGAGCGATGCTGTGGTGCCGGAATATTTTGCAGAAGCAAAGGTAGAGCGGGAAAACGCCAGAGCGAAGAGCCAGGATATGCTGTATCAGCTGATGGCACAGGCGGATACGCCGGATGAGGAAAAGTCGGAAGCGGCACAAAAGATTTTGGAGCTGCAGAAACGGATTGAAAATGAGGCAGCAGCAGAGGCAATGATTAAAGCCAAGGGCTTTGATGAAGTATATGTGCGCATTTATGATGACTGCGTGGATGTCATTGTAGACCGTGAGGAAATTACGCAGCAGGAGGCGGCACAGATTCAGGACATCTTAACAAGGATTACGGGGCTTGGCGCTGATAAAATCCGCATTAGCTTATTGAAGATCGGCGGCTGAAGAGCGGCAGTGTCTGCTTTATAAAAAAGTGTTTGCATTTAATAGGAAAATTGTTTATAATAGAGAAAAACCATAGATTTCGGCCGCGTAATGAGGCGGCAAGGAGGGCCGTATGGATCAGGAAAAAACGTTAAATGAGAAAGCGCCGCAGCAGGCTGGGCAGCTTAAGATTGCAGATGATGTAGTCGCGATGATCGCAGGGCTCGCCATCAGCGATCAAGAAGGAATAGAAAAAACGACAAAGAAAAATAAAAGCAAGGGCGTCAGTATTCAGATGGAAGATGGGCTGGTGGTTTGTAATGTTGAGCTTTCTATGATGTATGGCGCTAAAATACCGGAGCTTGCCGCAGCGGTGCAGCAAAAGATTAAGACAGCGGTAGAAAATATGACGGGTCTTGGCGTTAAAGCGGTGAATGTGAACATTGTCAGCATGAATATGGAGAAGGCCAATCAAGAGGCCTAAAAGACGAAAATACAATTTAAAAGGCGCAATCTATTGAGGTTGCGCCTTTTCTCAAGGCAGGAACTAAAGAGGGAGGTCATTTATGAAGCGCAGCGAAGCACGTGAGCATGTTTTTAAGCTTTTATATGAGATGCAGTTTCAACAAGAGGAGGACATCGAGGAGCTGGTCGATACATATCTGGAGAATTTCTCAGAGAAAGAGGTCAAAGAGAATGACCGCAGCTTTATTTTGCGGGAGGTCAAGGGCGTCGCACAGACCAGAGAAACTCTGGATGAAGAGATTGCCGGTGCGTTAAAGGGCTGGAGTTTAGGTCGTTTATCCAAGGTGGATTTGGCGATTTTACGGTTAGCTGTTTATGAGATTCACTGCGCGGAAGAGATCCCGGCAAGCGTGAGCATCAATGAAGCGGTAGAGCTGGCAAAAAAATATTCGCAGAGCGCGGCAAGAGCTTTTATTAACGGTATTTTGGGCAGCATTGCACCGCGGGAAGACGAGGAATGACGGGTTGCAGCAGAGAATTTATCCGGTATCGGTTGTCAACCGATATGTGAAACAGCTCCTGCAGCAGGACATGCTGTTGTCTGCTTTGTGGGTCAGCGGCGAGATATCTAATTTTAAAAGGCATACATCAGGGCATCTGTATTTTACGCTGAAGGACGCAGAGGGCAGTATGGCAGCGGTCATGTTTGCAGGAGACGCACGACTGCTGGAGTTTTGGCCAAAGAACGGACAGCAGGTACAGGTACAGGGGTATGTTTCTTTGTATGAAAAGACGGGACAGTATCAGCTATATGTTAAGAAGATGCAGCCGCAGGGAAACGGAGCTCTGTATGAGGCATTTGAAAAGCTAAAGGCAAAGCTTGAGGCAGAAGGACTGTTTGATGCGGCGCATAAGAAACAGATTCCGGCATTTCCAAGAGCCATCGGAATTGTGACGTCTCCTACGGGAGCGGCAATCCGCGATATTGTGCAGATTGCGAAACGGCGGCATCCCGGCATTCAGCTGGTGCTTTATCCGGCACTTGTACAGGGAGATGGAGCAGCAGAGACGATTGTAAAAGGGATTCGCACACTCGACCTCATGAAGGAAATCGATACGCTGATTGTTGGACGAGGGGGCGGATCGATTGAGGATTTATGGCCGTTTAATGAAGAAGCGGTAGCACGTGCTATAGCAGAGGCACAAACTCCCGTCATCTCTGCCGTTGGGCATGAAACCGATTTTACGATTGCAGATTTTGCTGCTGATATGCGGGCGCCGACTCCTTCGGCAGCGGCTGAACTGGCCGTACCGGAGATCAGCAGACTTTTGAAGAACCTACAGCAGCAAGAGCAGCAGCAGAGAAATTTGCTTCATAAAAAAATATGGATGCAGCAGCAAAGCTTACAGGTGTGGTGGCAAAGGCTGCAGCTGCAGGATCCGGGCAGACAGCTTGACAGCTATCGGCAGCGGCTTGATATGGCCATGCAATATCAGCAAAACAGAATGTATCAGCTGCTCAAAGAAAAAAAACAGCAGCTCGAAGCGCAGGGTAGCACTCTCCTGCTTTTATCGCCGCAGCATCAGCTGGAAAAGGGATATGCACTTTTGACAGATGCAGCCGGTAAGACCATTACGAAAGCCGATCAGGTTCAGCTTGAGGAGAGCGTAAATATACAGATGCAGGACGGAAGACTGGCAGTACAGGTAACGCAGAAGGAGCTTACATCTAAACGGAGGAAAGCATGAAGCAGCATACAGAAGAGAAAAAACAGGAGCTTACCTTACAGGAACTTACCTTAGAGGAAGCAATGCAAAAGCTAGAAGAAATTACAGAAAAGATGGAAGAAGAGACACTGCCGCTTGCAGATATGATGGCGTTATATAAAGAAGGAAAGAAATTGCAGGAGCATGCCAAAGCGCTGCTGGATATGGCAGAAAAAGAATTGCTGGTATTGGAGCAGGGAGA
>CANOUM010000170.1 GCA_947570515.1 uncultured Clostridia bacterium | reverse complement strand
AACTGACCGCCGATTACATTAGCGCTTCCGGGGCCGGAAGCTACCATCGTAACACCATGTTCGCGAGCTTCCTGCAAAGAAATATCGTTAGGATTAAAACCATCGATTGCACGTACCTGAGGCGTTACCGGTTCGCTCATCTCATTGGTATCATTTCCCTCAAAGCCAATGGCTTCTTCATCCATACCCAAATGATCATGCGCATCAATAAAACCAGGAAATACTAATTTGCCGCTGGCATCAATCACCTGACAATCTGCCGGAGCCTGAAGCGAAGTCCCTACTTCCACAATCTTACCATTATCAACCAGGATATCGCCTTGCATCACCTGATCATTTTCCATGGTATAGAGCGTACCATTTTTAATTAAAATCATCTTTTACCTCCTCGCCCTTATTTCCCAAAGAGCTTTTTAAAATTATTTTAATTATACCAGCTTCACAGCTTATTTGCAATGATTTTTTCTAACTCAATATGATCCACAATATCTGAAGCCATCATCCCATAAGCGCCGCATGCCTCTCTTGCCAGGTCGCCGGCAAGGCCATGCAGATATACACCCGTATAAGCAGCCTTAAAAGCAGATACTCCCTGTGCACAAAGCCCGGCTATCATGCCTGCCAGCACATCACCCGATCCTGCCGTATACATTCCTGTAATGCCGGTCGTATGATAAAACATTTCTCCTTCTGCACCCCGTACCAGCGTAACCGCATCTTTTAACACAATCACGCCTTGGTACAGCTCCTGCAGCCGGTCCGCCGCTTCCTGCGGATGCTCCATCACGTCCTGTACGCAGCAGTGCAGCAGTCTGGCTGCTTCTCCCATATGCGGCGTTAAAATCGTGTTTCCTTTTGCTGCGCGCCGCATTAACAGCACTTTTAGCTCCTCTTCTCTTGCTAGCCAGTTCAGCGCGTCAGCATCCAAAACCAGCGGCGTTTCCCGCGAAAGCTGCTCCAGCAATCCCTTCAACAGCAAGCGCACATATTCCTCCTGACCAAGTCCTGGGCCGGCTAGTACAGCAGAAGCCTGAGAAGTAAGCGGCATTTCCTGCTTCTCATATGGCGTTGTAACCGCCTCCGGAAGATTGACTTGCAGCACCGAAACCGCTTCCTTAGGAATCGCTGCATCCACCAATCCGACCCCCATTTTATATGCGGCGCGGCCGCTCAAAATGGCGGCGCCTGTCATGGATCTGCTTCCGGCTATCATGAGCAGTCTTCCATAGGTGCCCTTGTGACTGCGGGCCACCCGTTTGGGCAAAAGCTCCTTCACATCCGAAGGCTCCAGCACAAAAGCAGAAGACTTCTGCAACGCCGGCGCCGTTTCGGGTATTCCGATCTCCGCGACCTGCACTCTGCCAGCATGCTCGCGTCCGGGAAACAGAAGCAGTCCGGGCTTCAACCGGCAAAAGGTAATCGTTTCATCCGCCTCTACTGCACATCCCATCACAGCTCCGGTATCGCTCTGCACGCCCGATGGCATATCTACAGCCAGAATTTTGACTTTTCTTTCCCGGTGCACCTGATTTACTTCTGCAATCAGCCGTGCCCAGAACCCCTGCACCTGCCGGTCTAGCCCTGTTCCAAAGATCGCATCCACAATCCAGTCGCTCTGCCGCAGCAATTCCCCGATCTGCTTGATCTGCTCCGAGAGCACTACCGGTATCTGATACGCCTCCAGCATCGCATAATTGATCTTTGCATCCCCTTTTAAATCATCGGGATTCCCGCCCAGAAACACCTGAACACAGAGCCCCTGTCTTTTGAGCATCCGCGCAATCGCAAACCCATCTCCGCCGTTATTTCCCATTCCACACAAAATCAGCACGCTTTGCTCTCGGCGGCAGCATTGCAGCAGACGCTCTGCCACGCTTCGCGCTGCCGCTTCCATCAAAAGGAGTCCCGGAATCTGCAGCTTTTCTATGGCATACCGGTCAGCCTCACGCATATGCTCTGCTTTATTTATCCATTTCATCTTTATAATGCCTTTATAATCCGAATCAATATATCGGCCAAACCTACATTATAGCCGCTGCTGGCATACACGCCGCACAGCCCCTCATGGAGTACCAGAACAAGCGGAAGCTTATCCGGATCTACATACATCCGGCGTCCCAGCGTATTCACATTCTCATGAAAGTCATCATAAATCAGTCGAATATTGGGGATTTCCTTCAGCGCCTTGGCTAGTGTAGCCTGTTTTACTGCCTCTTCATCTTTGAGCATAAACAAAATATCTGCATCCAGCGTTCTAAAATCCTCTGCCTGCTGCATCATTTCATTTAAAATATGCTCGGTCGGCTCCTTTCCCTCCTCAATCCAGACCAGAATATTCTTAGACTTTTTCAGCAGAGTACTGGCTTTAACCTTTTGCCTTTTCACGATCTGCAGATCAAAATCTACAATCTCATTATTGGACAGTGTCTCCGCCAGATCCACCTCTCTCTTCTTAAGCTCAATCCGGCGCTTCTCCCCTGCTTTAAGCGTAAATCCATAGGCATACGCATACATATGCCCGTTCGGCAGGCGGTTTACCGTTAGCAGCCTGTATTCTCCCGGCTCTGCCTGACAGCAAAATGTTCCGTCTTCGCGCGCCGCCGGCAAATCAATCCGTCGATAGATCCCCTCCTCCAGACGTCCTACCGTAAAAATCTGCCGATACGTCCACTCCTCCGGTTTTTCACATACAAACGTCAGCTCCGCCTTTTTTTCTTTAGACGCTGCCTGCTTGGCTTTCACAAAACGACCTTTTTTCCAATACTCTGCTTCTGCGTCCACCGGACTCAGCCGCGCAGCGATTCCCAAACTGCGGCAAATCGCAACAAATAAAATTTTCTGACTGATCGCATCCGTCTTACCGCTTTGCAGCGACTCAGCCGGCGTATAAAAGAGATCCTGATAGTCCATTTGCGGCTCCATCGTCAGATGCTCCTCAATCCATGTCATAATTCGTTCCGGCTTTTGCTGAAAGTCCTTTTTAGTTTCATCATCAAAATATGCTTGAATCTGCTCACGATACTGTGTAAGCGTTTCATTCCATACCCTCGGGCAAAGCACATAGGCAGTAAAAATATCTTCCGGGTAATCCTGTGCAAACTCGGCTGCACAAATCAAATGCTCATCCAGCACCTCTTTTTTTACATCCCGATAATCTTTTTTCGTAAGCGACTGCAGCAGCGCTTTTCTATATTTTTGATCTCCCAGGGCGCCCTGCGCCAAAAAGGCCGCAATATTCTCAAAATTACCTTTGGCGAGCTGCAAGATTTCCTGAAGATCTTCATCGTATTGTTTTGCTTCATCCGGGCGATAAAATCCATCAATCCTCTCACCGCGCAGCTGCGTTCCTTTTTCCATGCGCGCATCCCGTGTCAGCCTCTGTTCCTCTGTAAGCTGCGAGGGATGCATGGGATAATCATGCGGCGCAATAAAATCAAAGCTATGCCATATCTCTTTTTCTTGCTCTGCCTCGCCCAGAATAAGAACAGCCTCACAGTCCTCCTCTATGCGCACCAGAGCCTCTGCCATCTGACCATCTCGGATCGCATGCACATGGATATGCCCCAGCCCAAGCTGAATGACTACTCTTCCTTGCTCGTCGGCCGTCATATTCGCAACAGAAGAAAACTCTGCCATATTTAGAATTTCAAAACGAACCACCGCTCCTTTTGCCGGCTGGCCGGCCTGATCCAGCACTCTGACCTGCAGTGTTTTGGTAAGGGCGTAGTTGTCTGTGATATGCTCATAAGTCACACCGTCTTCCACATGACAGCGTGCAGCTCTCTCTTTGCCGTACAGCTGCTCAATCTCCTGCTGATTAGCGGCTCCGGTAAAGGTTCGTGTATGAATCAGCATAGCGCGTGAAGAAGCATTCGTAAACCATCCCTTGTCCAAAATGGGCTCTGGCTCACAGGCGCCCAGGAAGTGCCATTTTCCATTCAGATATACTTCAACCCATGCGTGATTATCATCGCAATGAGACCACCACGGCGCATATACCTGCCGTGCGGGTATCCCTACGCTGCGCAGCGCTGTAACGGTAAAGGTAGATTCTTCACCGCATCGGCCGCTTCCTGAGCGGTATACCGTCATAGCGGATGCGGTTCGATCATCGGCGCTCTGATAGGTTGCATTTTCCTGACACCAATA
>CANOUM010000169.1 GCA_947570515.1 uncultured Clostridia bacterium | reverse complement strand
AACGCAAAACAATACGAAATGCATGGTTCAGGTCAATGGAGTTACTCTGATTGACCGTATGCTGCATCAATTGGAAAGGCAGAATCTGTCAAGAATTATTATTGTTGTTGGTTATGAAGGGGCAAAATTGATCGATTATATTGCCACGTTGCATATTCAAACCCCGATTGTGTATGTAAATAATCCAATTTATGATAAAACAAATAATATTTATTCGCTTGCTTTGGCCAAACAATATCTTTGTGAAGAAGATACACTTTTATTTGAATCAGATTTAATTTTTGAAGATTCCGTTATAGAAACATTAGTTGATGATCCAAGAGAGACACTGGCATTAGTTGATAAATATGAAAGCTGGATGGACGGTACTTGTGTTAAGCTAGGAGAGGATGACACAATTGAAGCGTTTGTGCCGGGCAAGAAGTTTAAATTTAATGAAATTAAAGCGTATTATAAAACAGTTAATATTTATAAATTCAGCAAACATTTTTCAGAGACGCATTATGTACCGTTTTTAGAAGCTTACACGAAAGCATTGGGGGATAATGAGTATTATGAACAGGTATTAAGAGTGATTACCATGCTGGATAATCCGGAGATCTTTGCTAAGCGTTTAAACGGACAGCTTTGGTATGAGATTGATGATATACAGGATCTGGATATTGCGACCTCGATGTTTAGCCCAAATGAAGATGAAAAAGTATCTTTATTGCAAAAAAGATATGGAGGATATTGGCGATACCCTAAGCTCTTGGATTTTTGCTATTTGGTAAATCCGTATTATCCACCGCAGAAATTGATGGATGAGATTAAAGCTAATTTTGAAAAATTACTGACTCAATATCCATCCGGGATGGGAGTTAATTCTTTGCTGGCAGCCAAAAACTTTGGCGTTCATCAGGAGAATATTGTGATTGGCAATGGGGCGGCAGAGTTAATCAAAGCTTTACTGGAAAGACTGGAAGGAACCATAGGTGTCGTGCGACCGACTTTTGAGGAATATCCGAATCGTTACAGTGAAGCAAAGTTAATTACGTATGAGCCTCAAAATATCAATTTTTCTTATACAGCGCAGGATTTAATGGACTTTTTTGCGGATAAGGATATTCAAACGTTGATTCTGATCAATCCGGATAATCCTTCGGGAAACTACATTCCAAAAGCAGATTTGGAGCAGCTTGTTGCTTGGGCAGCTAATAAAAGAATTCGTCTGATTGTGGATGAGTCCTTTGTTGATTTTGCAGATGAAGAGGAGAGCACGCTGATATATCAGAAATTCATTGAAACTAATCCACACCTATATGTAATGAAAAGTATATCAAAATCATATGGAGTTCCGGGGCTGCGCCTTGGTGTCTTGGTTTCGGGAGATCTGGATATGATTCAAAGAATGAAAAAAGATGTTGCCATTTGGAATATTAACTCATTTGCAGAATTTTATATGCAAATTGAGGAAAAATATAAAAAAGACTATGAAGAGAGTCTTAAAAAGATTCGACAGGAAAGAACTCGTTTTGTGAAAAAATTAAGTGAATTAAAGGCACTGCGTCTGATCCCTTCACAGGCTAATTATATTATGATTGAATTAGTGAATGGGATGACAGCAAAAGCATTGACTAAAAAATTATTAATAGAGCATAATCTGTTTATTAAAGACCTATCTGCAAAAATTAAGCAAGGAAAACAATTTGTTCGTATTGCGATTCGTAATACAGAAGAAAATGATCGCTTATATGAGGCTTTGAAGCAGATATTGCATTGATTGACATGGAGAATAGTAGATATGAGGATTACCATTGTAGGAGGAGGCAATATCGGAACACAGTTAGCTGTTCATTGTGCATCTAAACAGCATGATGTGATTGTATTCACCTCTAAGCCCAATCAATTTGAACGACATTTATCTATTGTAGATAATAGCGGAAAACTTACTCGTGAGGGAGACATTCAATTAGCTATCAATGATGAGAAAATTGCATTTTCTGAGGCAGATATGATTTTGATTACGCTTCCAGCCTATTGTATAGAGGAAGTCGCAAAAAAGATTGAACGATATAGTAAGCCAAGTGCGGCAATCGGTTTGATTCCCGGAATAGGCGGCGGAGAATGCTGTTTTATTGGATGCTTAAATAAAGGCTGTATTGTGTTTGGTTTGCAGAGGGTTCCTTCAGTTGCACGGCTGGTTACTTATGGGAAAACGGTATGTGCGACAGGATATCGGTCGGAACTATTTTTAGCAGCAATTCCGCAGGAGAAGACGGAAGTATGTTGTCAGATGGTAGAACACCTTTTAGATATGCCGGTGAATCCGCTTCCTAATTATTTGAATGTTACCCTGACGCCTTCTAATCCGATTTTGCATACGACAAGATTGTATACTTTATTTAAAGACTATAAACAGGGAATGCAGTATGATTATATTCCCTTGTTTTATGAAGAATGGGATGCTGCCTCTTCGGAGCTGCTCTTACACTGTGATGAAGAAGTGCAGCAGCTGTGCGAAAGTATGAAAGAATTTGATCTGTCTTATGTTAAATCGTTAAAGGTGCATTATGAAAGCAGTACAGTACAAGCATTAACACAGAAATTGCAAAGCATTGAGAGTTTAAAAGGGCTGCCTACTCCCACGGCAGGTGAGCCACATGAACTCATACCGGACTTTTCCTCCCGTTATTTTACGGCAGATTTTCCTTATGGGCTGGAAATTTTATGTCAGATTGCGTACTTTGCAGATGTGGCTGTTCCGTATATGACCAAGGTTTTACAGTGGTATTATCGGCTGACACAAAATACTAATAAGTTTCAGTATTCCCGATATGGAATAGATGATTATCAGAGCTTTAAAAGTTTTTACAAGAGGTAAGAGAAAACAGGAGTTTTAAGATGAGTATATTTTTACCGGCAACGATTTTGCTGCCGCAGAGTTCCGATTTAGAGAAATGGTCCGTGATTGCCTGTGATCAGTTTTCGGCCCAGCCGGAGTATTGGAAAAGAGTTAGAGAAAAGGTGGCGGACGCACCGTCAACGCTGCATATGATTTTGCCCGAAGCAGAGCTTGGACAGCCGGGGGAGGAAAAAAAGGTTGCAGATATTCATGCAAAAATGAGAGAATATCTGGAAGAGGGAATGTTTAAATCATATGAGGATTCTTTTATTTATGTTGAAAGGACATTAGAAAACGGAGAAATTCGTAAAGGACTTATCGGCATGATTGATCTGGAAAACTATGAGTACGAGGAGGGCGCTTCAGCTCCTATTCGCTGCACTGAAAAAACTGTGGTAGAGAGGATTCCTCCAAGGATGAAAGTGCGATGGGAGGCAAGTTTGGAACTCCCCCATGTCCTTTTGCTTTGCGATGATAAAGAAAAATTACTGATAGAACCGATCGCGGCGCAAAAAAAGGAATTAAAACAGTTGTATCATTTTTCTTTGATGGAAGAGGGCGGAGAGATTGCAGGATGGCTTGTTACCGGATGTGTTTTAAAACAATTTGAAGGAGCAATGGAACGATATCAGAAAAAGGCAGATAGTTCGGTAATTTTTGCGGTAGGAGATGGAAATCATTCTTTGGCAACCGCAAAAGCTTGCTATGAAAGATTGAAGAAAGAGCATCCGAGGGAAGATTTATCACAGCATCCGGCAAGATATGCCTTGGTAGAATTAGAAAATATTCATAATGAAGCCCAGGTATTTGAGCCTATTCACCGATTTGTATTTGATACAGAGCCAATGCCGCTTTTAGAGACTCTTAAAGGCCAGTGCGGTGCTGAGACAGGCTATCCGGTTGAATGGCATGCCCAAGGCAGATCAGGAATCATTTATTTGAATTCATCCATGGGAGAGCTTGCTGTAGGAATTCTGCAAAAATTTCTAGATGAATATTTAAAGGGCAGCAAAGGAAAGCTGGAGTATATTCATGGAGATGATGAGTTAAAACAGCTTACTAAGCAGAGAAATACGATCGGATTTATATTGCCGGCTATGCGGAAAGAACAGTTGTTTAAAGGAATAGAGGCAGATGGATCGCTGCCAAGGAAAACATTTTCTATGGGAAATGCTAAGGAAAAACGGTATTATTTGGAATGCCGAAGGATTCAGTGATATTTATTTGAAATATGAAGAAAATTTCATGGTACACACCTCTTGTTTTGGGTAAAATTTAATTAAATTTTATGAAAGATAGGAGGTGTTTGTTATGAAAGAAATG
>CANOUM010000168.1 GCA_947570515.1 uncultured Clostridia bacterium | reverse complement strand
TCTGCATATCATGTGCTTTTTTTCTGCTGACTACGATACATTTTTTTTCGTTTTCCTCGCACAGCTTTTGCAGTAAAGCTGCATCGCCCTCTCCCGCGCGGCCAAAACGAAAATTATCTCCTACGACGACCGCCTGGGCATGACAGCGCAGCTGCAAAATATGATAAAAAAATTCCTCAGCCGGCATGCTCTGCAGCCGCTGGTCAAATGTCAAAAGAATCAGCTCGTCCACCAGCCCTGTCTCATTCATCAGCGTGATTTTCTGCTCTTCCTCATAGATCAGTTTAAATCCCGCTTGTCCCATTGCCTGTTTGGGATGCGGCGCAAAAGTAAGAACGCGGCGAAGCAGCCCTTGCTGCTTTGCAATCTGATCGGCTTTTTCCAGCAGCAGCCGGTGCCCTCTGTGTACGCCGTCAAAATTCCCCAGGACGACAATCGCTGGTTCACTCTGCTTTTTCCCTGCCGTTTGCACGGTCTCTCTGATCACCTGCATCAAGATTTCTCCCTTACACAAACATCTTATAGGCTCTGAGGCGCGTCTGATCGCCCAGAAGCTCCGTCACCCGATATAAACCGGCCAATGTTCCATCTGAGGTCTGCATACTAAAAATCTGTCCCAGCTGAGCTCCTACTTCGGCAGCGGGATATGTCAGATAATTGCCGTTTCGCAGCAAAATGTCTTCCTCCGGAATCACCTGCTTCACTGCCAAATCGACAAATAATGCATTCAGATCCTGCAAAAACTGGAAACTCTTTCCCTGCTGTTGGAGCTGCCGGATCTCATCGATCCGGTAGCTATCTTCTATCCGATAAGGACCCGTCTGGATTCTCTCCAGATTCACCATATGCGCTCCATATCCTAATCGCCGGCCAATATCCTCGCACAGCGTACGAATATAGGTCCCTTTTGAGCAGCGCACGCGAATGCTTGCGCCTTCGGCGCTCTGCTTTAACAATGCAATCTCTTTGATCTGTACCGTTCGGGAGGCTCTTTCAACTTCCATTCCCTCCCGCGCCAGCTCATACAGCTTCATACCGCCTACCTTGAGGGCGGAATACATGGGCGGAATCTGATCGTAGTCTCCGGCAAAGGACTGTACGACTGCTTCGACCTGCTGCGGATCATGCTGATAGGTAAAGGTTTGCAGTACTTGCCCTGAGGCATCCTGCGTATCCGTTTCACTGCCAAAAGCAAGCTGCGCTATATATTCCTTATCGCTTCCCATGATGAGCTGCGCTACCTTGGTCGCTTTACCCACACATACCGGAAGCACGCCGGTTGCCTCCGGATCCAGAGTCCCGGTATGGCCGATTTTTTTAACCTTTAAGATTCCGCGTAGCACGGCGATGGCATCGTGAGAGGTATATCCTTTTTCTTTATAAAGATTGATAACACCATTTAATTCCATCACGCATTGGCTCCCTCCGCCAGCTGGCGGCGAATGGCCTCCAGCAGTCGTTCCTTGACCAGCAGCATGGGCTCCTCGACCGTACAGCCCGCAGCCTGCACATGGCCGCCTCCACCAAAAAGCTGCGCAATGCGGGCTACGTTTACCGTTTCTCTTGAACGCATGTTCACCCGAATCAGCCCCTCCTCAATCTCACGAAGATAACAGGCTACCTGCGCCTCCTCAATCTCCATCAAGCTGCCGACAACGCCATCTGCATCCTTGGCATTCATGCCCATCATAAAGAAATCCCGCTGCGTCATACAGGAGATCAGGATGCCGCCTTCATAGAGTTTGGCATTTTTTAACGCCATACTCATCGCCCTTGCTTCAATAAATTTCCGCGTATGGAAAAGATAATTCAGCAAAAAGGTACTGTCCACGCCCTTTGCTTTCAGATCAGCCGCCATGGCATAGGTATCAGCACTCGTATTGCTGTGGCGAAAGCCGCCTGTGTCAAAGGCCGCCCCCATAAACAGCGCCGTTGCCATCTCCTGCGTGATCGGCACCTGCGCCAACTGGAAAAGCGCATACAAAATTTCACAGGTCGAACCCGTCTGCGCTTCCGTATAATTAAAATCAGCTGTTTCTTTGCTCGTAATATGATGATCAATCGTCATACTGGCTTCTGCCGTCATAATGGCATCGGCGGCCCGTCCGGTTCTCTCCGGCTCTGAACAGTCCATCATGATAAACGCATAGCTTGTCCCTGTTGTAAAGAACTTTCCGGCATCCTTAACGGACAGTTCCTCCGGCAGAGCCGGAACCTGATGCAAAATCTGCGTATAGCGGCTTGCATCACCGTCAAATACAATGCAGGCTTCCTTGCCCATATTCTGCAGCGCAAGTGCCATCGCTGTACAGACGCCCACGCTGTCACCATCAGGCCGAATATGACCGCTCAGTAAAAAGCGGTCATATCGGCTCATAAACCGAATCAGCTGTTTCGCAAACTCTTCCCGGCTCATGCTTCCTCCTCCGGATTTTCCTGCAGTTTCTGCCTGGCTTCATCCTCCTGCTGGATCTCCTTAAAACGCTCGCCTATATGAATGCTGTATTCAATCGAATCATCCATGATAAAGGTAAGCTCGGGTGTATTGCGCAAATTTAATCTTCTGGCCAGCTCACGCCGAATGTAGCCATTCGCTGATTTTAGAGCTGCCTGTACCTCTTCTTTTTTGACCTCATCTCCCAGAACGCTCACATAGATCTTACAATATTTGAGATCCCGTGTGATATCCGTTTTCACGATGGAGGTCATCATATCGATGCGCGGATCCTTAAGATCGCGCAAAATCAGTGCCATTTCCTCTCTCACCGCTTCATTGATCCGCACGCCTCTGTTTTGATTTCTTCTTGTCTGCATTCTGTTTCCTCTCATGCTATCGCATTTTAGTCGCGCTTAATTTCTTCCATAATAAAGGCTTCGATCACATCGCCTTCTTTAATATCGCTGTATTTCTCAAACATGATACCGCATTCAAATCCGGTATTCACTTCTTTAACATCATCTTTGAATCGGCGCAGCGATCCAAGCGCTCCCTCGTGAATCACAATGCCGTCACGCACCAGTCGTGCCGATGCATTTCGATTCATTTTTCCATCTGTTACATACGAACCTGCAATGGTGCCTACGCCGGAAGCCTTAAAGACCTGCCGTACCTCTGCATGACCGATCACCTTTTCCTGGAATTCCGGATCCAGCATACCCTTCATGGCTGCCTCGATATCCTCAATCGCATTATAAATGACCCGATACAAACGAACATCCACCTTCTGCTCCTCAGCAACTGATTTCGCAGAAGCATCCGGACGCACATTAAATCCAATGATAATGGAGTTGGAGGCGGAAGCCAGCATCACATCGGATTCATTCACTGCACCAACGGCGCCATGAATGACCTTGACGCTCACTTCCTCATTGGACAGTTTTTCAAGACTTTGCTTCACAGCCTCTACCGAACCCTGCACATCTGCTTTCACTACAATGTTCAATTCCTTCACATTACCGGCCTGAATATCGCCGAACAGATCGTTCAGGTTGACCTTTTTATTTCCCTCGATCAGCTTGGTTCTCTCACGTGCGCTCACTTTTTCTGCCAGCAGACGTGCTTCTCGCTCCGTCTCCGTATGATAGAAGGTTTCACCTGCTGCCGGTACCTCGTTAAGACCGATAATTTCTACCGGCTTAGAGGGCCCTGCTTCCTTCACACGACGCCCCTTATCATCCACCATGGCTTTGACTCTTCCGTAGGCGCTGCCGGCTACAATGGTATCACCCACATGCAGCGTTCCGCGCTGTACAAGCACCGTCGCCACTGAGCCGCGGCCGCGATCCAGCTGCGATTCCACCACAGTTCCGGAAGCCAGACAATTGGGATTTGCCTTTAGCTCTCCCATATCTGCTACCAAAAGCACCATCTCCAGCAGATTGTCAATTCCTTCTCTTTTCTTTGCAGAAACCGGAACGCAGATCGTCGTACCGCCCCAATCCTCAGGAATCAATTCGTGTTCCGTCAGCTCCTGCTTCACACGATCCGGATTGGCTCCCGGCTTATCCATTTTGTTGATGGCAACAATAATCTGGATGCCGGCCGCCTTTGCATGATTGATTGCTTCCACCGTCTGCGGCATCACGCCGTCATCAGCTGCTACAACCAAAATTGCAATATCCGTTACCTGCGCGCCGCGCATACGCATGGCGGTAAATGCCTCATGTCCGGGCGTATCCAAGAATGTAATCTTACGCCCTTCAATCTCGACCACA
>CANOUM010000167.1 GCA_947570515.1 uncultured Clostridia bacterium | reverse complement strand
CTAACATGAATGATATTGGTTTTGTCTAAACGATATTCCACTTTACCAGCTTTGATATCAGCAATCGCTCTGGTCACATCCGGTGTTACTGTGCCGGATTTCGGGTTAGGCATCAAACCTTTCGGTCCAAGCACACGACCCAAACGACCAACGAGTCCCATCATATCGGGAGTTGCCACAACGACATCAAATTCAAACCAGTTTTCATTCTGGATTTTGGAAACCATATCCTCTGCACCCACATAATCTGCACCGGCTGCCTCAGCCTCTTTAGCCTTATCGCCTTTTGCAAATACCAAAACGCGTACGGTCTTACCGGTACCATGCGGAAGCACTACCGCTCCACGCACCTGCTGATCTGCATGACGTCCGTCAACACCAAGCCGAATATGAGCCTCTACGGTCTCGTCAAATTTTGCAGGAGCCATAGCCAGCACATTGGCAATCGCCTCAGCCGGGCTATACTGAGCAGTTCTATCGTACTTCTTAACAGCTTCTAAATATTTCTTTCCTCTTTTCATCTTGTAAACCTCCTTGTGGTTTTAGCGGGGGAGTAACCCTCCCACAATGAATCACGCACAGCTTCAACGCAGTGTTGAAGAGAGTTTCGTCTCCGGCCAGCGGTGCCGAAGCCAAAACGGATCAACAGAACTTATTCTTCTACTGTGATACCCATGCTGCGAGCCGTACCGGCAATCATCTTAACAGCCGTCTCAACACTGGCAGCATTTAAGTCTCTCATTTTCAGCTTTGCAATTTCCTCTACCTGCTCCTTCTTCAGAGAAGCAACCTTTGTTTTTTTCGGGTTGCCGGAGCCGGACTGGATGCCGCAAGCCTTCTTAATCAAAATTGCAGCAGGAGGAGTTTTGGTTACAAACGTAAAACTCTTATCCTGATATACAGTAATCACAACAGGAATGATCATCCCTGCGTCATTTGCTGTTCTTGCATTAAATTCCTTTGTAAAAGCCTGAATGTTCACACCATGCTGACCCAACGCGGGACCAACCGGAGGAGCAGGAGTAGCTTTACCTGCGGGAATCTGCAGCTTAATATAACCTGAAATCTTCTTAGCCATTTGACTTTACACCTCCATTGTGATAAAAACAGAATCTCTGTGGATTCCACTTAGATTTTCTTGATATGCTCGAAGCTAAGCTCTACGGGTGTTTCTCTTCCGAAAATTGAAAGATCGACCACGACCAACCCCTCATCTTGACGGATCTCTTTGATCTCACCGACGGAACCCTCGAAGGGACCGTTCATGACCTGAACGCTCTCTCCTATCTCCACATCAATCTTATACTGAGCAGAGCTGATTCCCAGTTTTCGCACCTCTTCCTCTGAAAGAGCCACCGGCTTAGATCCGGGACCTACAAAACCGGTAACACCACGGGTATTACGAACGACATACCAGGTGTCATCATTCATAATCATATTGATCAGAACATATCCGGGAAAAACCTTCCTCTGCACAACGACCTGCTTGCCGTTTTTCTCTTCCACACTGTCCTCCAGCGGAACCTGCACCTCAAAAATCTGCTCCTGCATATTGCGGTTACCGACAGTCTTCTCAATGCTTTCTTTCACCTTGTTTTCGTATCCGGAATACGTGTGGACTACATACCATTTAGCTTCTTCTGCCATGAAAACTCATCCTCTTCATCTTATAGGAAAATATCTTCCAATTTTCGCATAATCCAATTAAAGAACAAATCATAGATACCGATGATGATCGACATGATAGCACATACAAGCAGAGTGATCCCTGTCTTTTGCGCAATCTCTTTCTTGCCAGGCCAGGTAATTCTCTTAAATTCGCTTTTTAGTTCTTTAAAACTAAACATTGCTTCGCCTCCTCATCGCGGGAGCAATCTCTCCCTCGGCTTATTTGGTCTCCTTGTGAAGGGTGTGCCGCTGACAGAAACGACAATACTTCTTGGTTTCCATCCTATCGGGGTGTTTCTTTTTGTCTTTCGACGTGTTGTAATTCCGCTGTTTACACTCTGTGCACTCTAATGTTACTCTGGTTCGCACGACTTCCACCTCCATTGGTTTTGTTTCTTCGCTGAACTGGATTCTTAAATTCATGCAAAAAAAAAGAACCCAAACTAGTTAGCTTTTTGAGTTTAGCACATTAGCCCCTGCCTGTCAAGCGCTATCTGAAAAATTTGACGAAATCCGTCCCGCCAGCACCCAGTAGGTCACGCGAACCTCCGGCCATTTCTGCACGAGCGCCTCCCGGCAAGCCCGCACTGTACTGCCCGTCGTATAAATATCATCCACGAGACAGATATGCCGAGGCGTCTGCCCGCTCTCTCTTGCCGTAAATACGCCATGCATATTACGTTCTCTCATCGCAGCTCCAAGGCTGCTTTGCGCCTCCGTCTCATGCCGGCGCTCCAAAAGCTCCTCATAAGGCACCCGGCACAGCCGGGAAAGCTCTCTTGCCATCACTTCTGCCTGATTGTATCCACGGCTTTGCATTCGTTTTTTTGCAAGCGGCACAGCCGTCATCCGGTCGAAGCCCTGCTGCTCTGCCCAGCTTCGCCCCTCCTCCATCATCCATCTTGCAAAGTAAATCGCATATGTCTTTTTTCCTTCATATTTTAAACGCCGGATCGCCTCTCGGAGCCGATCATCATAAAGCAGAGCGCAGCGCCCTTCTTCCCGCCTTGCCTTCTGGTTCTGATAATCCTGCCAGCGGCACAGACTGCAAAGAGCGCCCTGCCGCTGCTTCTCGTCCTTCCGCTCCAGCAGCTGCCCGCACAAAATGCAGCGCGGCGGAAATATCCAGTCTGCCATGCGATTAAAAGAAATCAATCTTTACTCCTTTCTTCTATCCATGCACTCAGCTCTCTCAGCCGCTCGCCCAAAGAAGAGTAACGCACTGTCTGCCGGTCATTATCCACCATTTTGCGAACCACGGCCTCATCACCAATAATGACCACATACCTCTTAGCTCTTGTTACGGCCGTATACAAAAGATTCCGGCTGAGCAACACCTCCGGTCCGCTATGCAGCGGCAGAATAATTACAGGGCTTTCCGTTCCCTGAGATTTATGAATTGTAATTGCATAGGCCAGCTCCAGCTCCTCCAGATCCATGTAATCATATTCAACCTGACGCTTATCATCAAACAAAACGGTCAGCTGCCTTGTCTTAGGATTAATCTGTTTGACTCTCCCTACATCACCGTTAAACACACCATCCCCTTCTTCCAAAGGATATCCGTACCGATTGAGTACCTTCCAGGCCATATTATAGTTATTTTTAATCTGCATGACTTTATCGCCCTCGCGAAAAACCATATCTCGAAACTCGAGTTCTGCTTTTTTTGCTGATCTTGGGTTGATCGCCTCCTGCAGACGCGGGTTTAGATTTTCTACGCCTAAAAATCCACGCTTCATCGGTGTAAGCACCTGAATATCATCCACAGGCGAGCACTGAGCAAATTTCGGCATCCTCTTTAAAATCACTTCACTCATTGTCCGGATGACATCTTCTTTAACCTTTCTTTTCATAAAAAAGAAATCCGTGTTTTTTTGATTGAATACCGGATATTCCCCCTGATTGATCCGGTGAGCTCCGACTACGATATCACTCATCGCTGCCTGCCGATAGATCTTGGTCAGCTTCCGAACCGCCACCGTCTCACTCTGAATCATATCCTTCAGCACAGTGCCGGCTCCTACCGAGGGCAGCTGATCCTGATCCCCCGCTAAGATCAAGCGGCTTCCCGGCATCACAGCCTTTAGCAAATGATGCATCAGACTGACATCAATCATCGATACCTCATCTAAGATAATCACGTCCGCTTCCAATGGATGTTCGGCATCCCTCTGAAAAACCTGCCTGCCGTTTCCTTCTGTCAGCCCAAATTGGATCTCTAACAAGCGATGAATCGTTTTGGCTTCGCGCCCTGTAGCCTCTGTCATTCTCTTAGCAGCGCGCCCTGTGGGCGCTGCCAGCATATATTTTTGATGATCTTCATCGAGCAGCTCCAGAAGAGCATTGATAATTGTGGTTTTTCCTGTTCCGGGACCGCCTGTAATGATCAGCACGCCTTGCTGAAGCGCCGCCAATACCGCTTCCCGCTGCTCCTCTGAAAGTTCTATATGCTGCTTCTCTTCAATTGTCTGCAGCCGCTCTCTATATTCCTGCGTTTTCAAAGTGCGCTGAAAGAGCGAAAGCTCCGTCAATTTGCGGGCCACGCCC
>CANOUM010000166.1 GCA_947570515.1 uncultured Clostridia bacterium | reverse complement strand
CAGAAGTTGTATACATAACGGGGGCAATGATTTTTGCCAATACACAGATGATTGCAGATATGAAAGAGCATCTAACTCATAAGTCCCTTGTTCTCTTTTCTATGAGAGGAGCTTCTTATATGGATATTACAAGTGCGCAGGCGTTTTTGGAGCTGCTCCGGGCTCTGCGTGAAGATGAGACCCTGATCTACATCTGCGGTGTATCTGATGCTGTAAAGCAAATGATGGAAAGAAGCGGCATTGTCGAATATATAGGCCAGGAAAATTTCTACTGGAGCGTAGAACGGGCACTTAGCCGATAATATGAAGCGTTGAGCCGAAAGCCCGGTTTACGAAATCTGGTAAAGGCATACATATTATCGCCTAAATTAACTAAAGCAGGCATCCCGCTGCTGGAGTTATAAAGTAAGGGTGAGAGCTTGGTTTAAAGTTTTTCTCCCTTATAGAACCCGACGGACACTATCATAACGATCAATTCTGTGACTGGGTATGCACACCATACGCCCGTCATGTTTAAAAGTGAAGAAAGCAGAAAAGCAATCGGGATAAGGATGAAGCCGCCTCTTAACAGCGAGATCATCTGTGCCGGTCGGGGACGTTCTGTGGATGTAAAATATGTTGCTGTGACCATATTAAATCCGATAAACGGACAGGCAAGAAAATACAGTTTTAACCCTGTGACAGCCAGATTCTGTAAAACCTGATTCTGTTCAGTATTAAAAATAGAGGCAAGCTGCGGTGCATAAAAGAATATCGTGAAGTAAATCAGAGCCGATAGCAGCAGCATTGTGATCATGGCATAGCGCCGAAGGGCTTTTACATTGTGTGTATTTCCTGCTCCGTGGCTTGAAGAAAAAAGTGGCTGAATTCCCTGTGAAAGACCTGTATACAGGGCGATGACGACGAGGGAAATGACTGTAACAATGCTAAAGGCAGCAACGCCAGTATTTCCTGTCAAACGAAGAATGATGAAATTAAATAGAAGCATGACCACTCCCGAAGTTAGTTCTGTAACAAAAGGTGGAATGCCGCTGGAAGCAATTTTTGACATTATTTTTAGGCGCAATGAAGCGTTTATAAAATGAAAACCATTCTTCTTACGGATAAAGTAAGAGGATAAGATCATCATGCTGATAACAGGGGCTAAGCCTGTGGCAAGGATGGCGCCGAATATCCCCATATGGAGCGGGAAGATAAAAATGTAGTCGAGCACTATATTGGATATGCTTCCGGTGATCATTGCCGCCATGGAGAGGGAGGGACTCCCATCATTGCGCACAAAGCACTGAAGAAGGTGATTCATCAAAAAAGCAGGCGCAAATAATAACATGATCTTAAGGTAGGTCTGCGTCATGGAAAATACAGTCGCATCAGCCCCTAATAGCTTGGTGACAGTGCCTGATAAGAATATGCCTAATAATACAAATAAAGCCGAAAAGCAGAGCGAAAGCCAAACGGCATTTGTGAAAACAGAGCTAGCCCGCTTATTTTCTCCGCGGCTTTTTAAAAGAGAATACTGGATTCCGCCGCCCATGCCAATCATCAGTCCTGTTCCGTTGATTACACAGAACATGGGAAAGGCAAGATTGAGGGCAGTTAAGCCATTTGCTCCAAGGCTGGCGGAAATAAAAAAGGTGTCTGCCAGCGTATAACAAGAATATGCCATCTGGCCTAAGATGTTTAATGATACATATTTAAAAAAATCTTTGAAAATATTTTGCTTCATCGTAATTCCTTTCGTTGATGGATTATGGCATTTGAGAAGAATTTAAAAAGATTAAAAGGATTGAGATATTATAAGAGAATAAAAAACTCCCGTACACAATAGCCTTTGTGTACGGGAGCGTTCCAAACCGTTTTTAGGATAGTAACATGGGAATGAGAAAAAGTCAAGTTTTGCCGGAAAGGAATCCAATGATATGATATATGTGATGTCAGATTTACACGGGTGCTATGATCTGTTTATCAAAATGTTAAACAAAATCAGGTTTTGCGATCAGGACCGCTTGTATGTTCTTGGGGATGTGGTGGACAGAGGTGAGCATGGGATTGCGCTAGCGCTGGAGATAATGAAACGAAAGAATGTAATGGTATTAAGGGGCAATCACGATCATACGGCATATTTGATGTTGAAATATTTGGATCTGTCTAATCGATCTGCGATGGCAGAGCAGGTCAAAAATCTTTACTCTTCATGGATGAAGGATGGAGGAGAGCCCACTTATAAAGAGTATCAGAGATTAGATCATGCTGACCAAAAAAAGATTCTTTCTTTTTTGAATCGTTTACCTGTCTATGAGGAAATATGTGTGAATCATAAATCCTTTTTTCTTGCGCATACCGTGCCGGAGAAAGAAAAAATGAAATTGTTTGATAGCTGCAAAATGATTGATTTTATGATGGGAGAGCCCGAATATGAGCAAGAGTATTTTTCTGATACCTATATTGTTACCGGACATACACCGACTGGATTCATTGATGAAAAATATATTGGACGTATTTGGCAGAAAAATCATCATATTGCCGTTGACTGCGGAGCAGTTTTTGGAAATCCGTTAGGATGCATCTGCCTCGATACAATGGAAGAATTTTATGCGGAATGATCATCGGAAAATCTTAGAAAAATGCTTGACAACGCCGCATAAGCGGATTATAATGTCAAAGTGCGACTAAAAGAGTCGTTAGTGCTGTAGTGGAATTTAATCCACTAGCCCCGGATTCCAATTTCAGACTACGGCAAATAGACAAGGAGTGTAAAGTTTCATGAAGACTTATATGCCGAGCGGTAAGAATATCGAGAGAAAATGGTATGTAGTTGATGCAGAGGGACAGACCCTTGGGCGTCTTGCTTCTCAGATTGCCGCAATTCTTAGAGGAAAAAATAAACCAGAATTTACTCCCTTCCTGGATATGGGAGATTATGTCATTGTTGTTAATGCCGAGAAAATTCATTTAACCGGTAAGAAATTGGAAAACAAAATTTACAGCACCCATACAGGACAGCCTGGTGGTTTGCGTGAAATGAGCTATAAGCAGCTGCTGCAGAGCAAGCCTGAGCTTGCCATTAAAACAGCTGTTAAAGGTATGTTACCCAAGAATTCATTAGGCCGCGATATGATTAAGAAGCTGAAGGTTTACAGTGGTCCTGAGCATGGTCATCAGGCGCAGCAACCCGAAGTACTCAATATTCAGGCGTAAGGAAAGAAAGGAGACATAAATCATGGCTGTTACACAGTATTATGGTACTGGCAGAAGAAAATCCAGTGTTGCTAGAGTATATCTGAGACCTGGTACCGGTAAAATTACCGTTAATAAAAGAGATTTAGATCAGTATTTCGGCCTTGAGACGTTGAAGACAATTGTTCGTCAGCCTCTGACCCTTACTGAGAATGTTGATAAGTTTGATGTATATGTAAACGTAGCCGGCGGCGGACTGACAGGTCAGGCCGGTGCAATCAAACATGGTATTGCTCGCGCACTTTTAAATGTGGATCCTGAGCTTCGTGCTGCTTTAAAGAAAGCAGGTTATCTGACTCGTGACCCCAGAATGAAAGAAAGAAAGAAGTACGGTTTGAAGGCTGCTCGTCGTGCACCGCAGTTCTCCAAGCGATAATTCAAATAAGAAAATTTTTGGAAAGTCCCAAGAACATGGTTTTTGGGACTTTTTTTATTTTGCTGAATGGATTGCCAAAATACCAGTCCATTTTTTTGCTGTCTATTTGCTTAAAACAGGCAAGCTCCTTCAAAATGCTGCATAGACTGGGAATAATAGAAAAGAAATACAGCAAAAGTATATTTTTGAAGGGAGAAGCTATGATCATTCATATAGTAGAGCAAGGAGAGACCGTATGGAGCTTGGCAGCTAGGTATCAGGTATCGCCACAGCGCATTATCAGCGATAATGGACTGGAGAACACACGCAATTTGGTTGTGGGGCAGGCTCTGGTGATTTTGCAGCCGGAAGTAATCCATACGGTGCAGCGAGGAGAAACGCTCACGTCGATTGCACAGATTTATGGCATAACAGAGATGGAGATCATTCAGAACAATCCGGTATTGGTCAGCAGTCCCTATTTACGAGCCGGCGAACAGCTGGTCATTCGCTTTCAGGGGGAGAAGGGGCGCGAGCTAACAATAAATGGATATGCATATCCGCATATCAACCGAAACGTACTGTACAGAGCGCTTCCGTATCTGACCTATCTGACTATTTTCAGATATGGCTTTACCATGGACGGTGCGCTGATTCCGGCACAGGACGAAGAGCTGATCCGGATT
>CANOUM010000165.1 GCA_947570515.1 uncultured Clostridia bacterium | reverse complement strand
GAGCAGCACCATCTTATAAAATGCTTTATCTCCAATTAACTTTCTCATATATACATCCTTTCTTACTCATAGCTTCACTGCTTGTCCCAGCCTCGCAGAGCGGTAGGCCGCCTCCATCAGCTGCGTTAGAGAAACCGCTTCCTCAATATCGCATAATGTTCCCATCCGCAGCTCAATCGCATTGACCCATTGCTGCATAGCGCTGGGAAGCCCCTTGGGCAGCTTTTCCTCTTCTATGCTGCACCATTGTCCATCTGTGGCAGCATTGCAAAGCTGTACGGCTTCTCCTGTACGGACGAATACCGCTCCTTCTGTTCCTACCACCTCTACTGTCATAGGGTCATAGCGGTGTACAAATCCCGTTTCGGCCACGCCGATCGCGCCCTGTGCAAATGTGAATACGCTGACCGCATTATCCTCCACACCGCGGCCATCTGCCTGGGTAAATGTGGACTGAACCGTCCGGGCGTGCCCTAAAAACCAAGGCAATAAGTAGAGCCCATGTGCCCCCAGATCGATCATCGCGCCGCCTCCGCTTTGCTGCGGATCATAAAACGAAGCCGGAAGCCAGTCAGCGCTGCTGCCATTATGGCAATTATGCACTCTGGCATAGGTAAGACGCCCAAGTGCCCCATCTTCAATCAGCTTTTTTATAAACAGCAGATCCCGCCGGGTTTTGTGCGGAAAGGAAATCGCAAAGCGAATCTTGTTTTCCCGAACGGCGCGCTGCACCGCCTCTGCCTCCAAAGATGTAAGCGTGAGCACCTTTTCGGTAAAAATATGTTTGCCTGCCTGCGCCGCCTGCAGCAATAGCTCTGCATGCATGCTTGTAGGCGCGCACACAATAATCCCTTCTATCTCCTCATTTTCTAAAATGGCTGCATAATCCTTTTCATAAGGGCACGCCAGCTCCCGCGCCCATTTCCGGCCTCTCTGCGGATCCTCATCCCACACGGCTGCAATCTCCAGCCCCGGTATCTCAAGTGCTTCCTGTACATAGCTGCGGGCATGTACATGCCAAAAACTTATCATTGCGATTTTCATGCTTCTTTTTCCCGTCAGAAAATTGGGCTCCGTATATTCAGACATCACCCTTTTCTGCCCAATCCCCTGAGCATTCAGGATTCCTCCTAACTTTCCGTCTTCTGTCTATTGTATCATAGATATATCGCAAGTTTGCCAAAGGCAAACTTAGAGCGCAGCACAAATATTCGATTAACCAAAAACATCTGGCTGCGCTTATTGTATCATATAAATAGCCTCAAAGTACAGCCCACAGCGGCAACTTTCATCAAATTTATCGCTAGACTCTGTGCCAAACTTGCGTTACAATGATAAAGATTTATAATAGATAATCTATGCGAAGGCATCTCACAAACGGAGGAATATTATGAGCTTACAAAATACACCGCGGGCTAATCGCCTGCATATCGGCATTTTCGGTCCGCGAAACAGCGGAAAATCTTCTCTTTTAAACGCACTCACCGGCCAATCCTTTGCCGTTGTCTCTGATGTGGCCGGTACCACTACCGATCCTGTCTATAAATCCATGGAACTTTCCGGTATCGGCCCCGTCGTCTGGATTGATACCGCCGGATTTGATGACGAAGGTGAGCTTGGCGCTATGCGCGTGCAGAAAACGCAGGAAGCGCTCCAGCGTACTGACATTGCCCTGTTTCTCTTTTCGGATGGTTCTGTTCAGGAAAAAAACTGGCTGGAGCAGATCAAAACTAAAAAGATCCCTGTCATTCCGATCATCAATAAATTTGATGTTCGTCCCGATTGCGCTGTATTCAGCGCTCAGATCGAGGCCCTCTGCCATGAAAAACCGGTTTTAGTGAGCACCACCACAGGAGAAGGCCTTAGTACGCTAAAAGAACGCCTTCTGCGTCTGCTTCCGGAGGATTATCAGGCCGAATCGATCACGGCACATCTGGTGCATCCCGGCGACGCAGTGCTGCTCGTGATGCCGCAGGACCTGCAGGCTCCCAAGGGACGTCTCATTTTGCCGCAGGTACAGACCATACGGGATCTGCTGGATCATAGCTGCATCGTCACTAGCTGTACCACCGATACCATGGAACAGGCTCTCGCCTCATTAGCAGCGCCCCCCAGCCTCATCATCACCGATTCACAGGCTTTCGCATTTGTGTACGCCCACAAGCCGGCGGCCAGCCTGCTGACGTCTTTTTCTGTTCTTTTCGCCCGCTATAAGGGCGATATCCATCAATTTGTTGCCGGCGCTGCCGCTATGGAGCATCTAACCGCAGCCTCCCATGTGCTCATCGCTGAAGCCTGTACCCACGCGCCTCTCACGGAGGATATCGGACGGATCAAAATCCCCAATCTCCTGCGTCAGCGCTTTGGAAATTCTCTTGCCATTGACTTTGTCCGCGGCGCCGATTTTCCCGCAGACCTCTCTTCCTATGACCTCATCATCCATTGCGGAGCCTGTATGTTCAACCGCCGTTATGTATTAAACCGGCTTGAACAAGCTGCTGCTCAGCGGGTTCCCATGTGCAACTATGGGATCGCCATCGCTTACCTGACCGGTATTCTCGACAAGATCGTATATTAAACGGAGGAAATCATGATTCGATTTAACAGCGACTACTGCGAAGGCGCCCATCCGCGCCTGCTCGCCAAATTAGTATCCACCAATCTGGAACAGACGCCCGGTTATGGTGAAGATCCTTATTGCCGCCAGGCGGCACAAACCATTCGAGATCTCTGCCATGCTCCGAAGGCTGCCGTGCACTTTCTTGTGGGCGGTACGCAGACCAACCTAACCGTTATTGCAGCCGCACTGCGGCCGCATCAAGGCGTATTATGTGCAGACACCGGGCATATCCATGTTCACGAAACCGGCTCTATCGAGGCCTGCGGACATAAGGTGCTCGCTCTTCCTTCTGAAAATGGAAAAATCTCAGCTGCTGCTGTTGACGCGGCCATAAAGGCTCATTATGCCAGCAGCGCCTTTGAACATACTGTGCAGCCTAAAATGGTTTATATTTCTAATCCGACTGAGCTCGGTACCCTTTATCAAAAGGCAGAACTCACCGCCTTGCACGAGGTTTGTTCTGCTCATGGATTATATCTGTTTATGGATGGCGCGCGCCTTGCTTACGGCCTTGCCGCGGCTGCCAATGATCTGACTTTGCCGGATCTGGCCTCTCTGTGCGATGTATTTTATATCGGCGGTACTAAAGTGGGAGCGTTGTTTGGAGAAGCTGTTGTCATTATGCATCCTTCTCTTCAGAGCGATTTCCGCTATCTGATAAAGCAGCGCGGCGGCATGCTGGCTAAGGGACGCCTCCTTGGCCTCCAATTTGAGGAGCTGCTATGCGACGGACTTTATTTTGAGCTGGGTCGTCATGCCGTTTCTTTAGCCATGAAACTCAAAAAGGCTTTTCAGAAGACCGGATATGAGCTTCTGATTGACAGCCCGACCAACCAGCAATTTGTAATTCTTCCGGATACCTTATTAAAATCACTGGCTGAGAATTTTGCTTTTGAGTACCAGCAGCGCATAGATGCCTCTCATAGTGCTGTCCGTTTTTGCACGAGCTGGGCCACCAAGGAAGAGGATATAGACCGCTTGATTACTGCGCTGCATTAAATTATCTTACGGATTCTGTGCATCGCATTCAGTACAGCCCAGTTTTGAGCAAAGGGACGCATCACATTCCAATATCCGGCGCCGAGAAGCTGCAGTTCTTCTAAAAGCTGCAGTTTTGCCTGAATACTGCGGGCATCCTCAAACCATACGACATGCTTAATTCCATTCGGTGCATAATATTCAAAATAAGGAGAGGCTGAAAGCGTATCATACTGGACTGTACTGCCATACCGTGCTGCGATTTCGATTGCCTGTTGATTGCCAATCGTTTCTGCGCGCGTCGTCCCTTTTTCAAATGGCAGCGGCCAATCGTATCCATAATTGGGGATTCCCATCAGAATTTTTTCAGGCGGAATTTCAGTCACAGCATAGGTTAGTACCTCTCTGACTTTATTTAAGGGGGCGACTGCCATGGGCGGCCCATAGGTGTATCCCCACTCGTATGTCATGACCAGTACCGTATCGGCAATGGCTCCTACCGCCGCATAATTATGCGCTTCATAGAGCAGCCCTGCCTGAGCGGCTGAGGTTTTCGGTGCAAGATCTGCATTCATAAAATATCCTGCTGCATGTAAACGAGCTGCTGCATTTTCTAAAAAAGCTAAATAGGCCTCCTGATCCTTTGCTTCGATAAATTCAAAATCAATATCCAGTCCGACATATCCTTTTTGCTCCATGATCTGCAAAACCGCATCCAGCACCCGGTTCTGCAGATCTTTGTTTTGAAAGAGCTGACTT
>CANOUM010000164.1 GCA_947570515.1 uncultured Clostridia bacterium | reverse complement strand
CAATGCCCTGGAGGATTTTATCCGTCAGGTACAGCCCTCTTCGGTGCTTGTGGGCGCTACTAATATCGGCCGCAGCCTTGCACCGCGCATTGCATGCCGTTTCCGCACCGGCCTGACTGCCGATTGTACCGTGCTGGAAATGAAGGAAAATACCGATCTCGTTCAGATTCGTCCGGCATTCGGCGGCAACATCATGGCGCAGATCGTGACTCCCCGCACCCGGCCACAGTTCTGCACGGTGCGCTACAAGGTATTTGCTGCTCCGCAGCCTATAGAAAATCCAAGCGGTGAACGGGTATCTATGGCCGTGGATCCTGCATGGCTTGATCCGCGTGTGCAGGTGCTGCACACAGAAAAACGAGCGGCGGGGACTGATATTTCGGAAGCCGATGTCATCGTGGCTGTGGGCCGCGGACTGCGCAGCAAGGATGATCTTACGCTTGCACAGCGCTTTGCAGACCTCCTTGGCGCACAGCTGGCCTGCACACGGCCGCTGGTGGAAAATGGCTGGATGGATGCTTCGCATCAGATTGGTCTAAGCGGCAAAACCGTGAAGCCGAAGCTAATCATTGCGCTCGGCATCTCCGGCGCTGTGCAGTTTGCTGCAGGCATGAAAAGCTCTGATTGCATCATTGCTGTAAACAATGACCCGGCAGCGCCCATCTTCGATGTGGCTCACTACTGCGTGGTTGGCGATCTCTATGAAGTATTGCCTGATTTAATTAAACGAATCGAGGAGGAACCTGCTCATGTATAATCCAGTACAAGACGCGGACATTGCCTATTTCCAGTCTTTCATTCCCTCCGACCGGCTTTTCTGCCGGGATGATATTGTAGATGACTATTTCCATGATGAGCTGAGCGGCACGCAGCATGCACCTGAGCTTTTGATCTTTGCCGCCTCTACCGGGGAGGTTTCCCGCATCATGCAGTATGCGTATGCGCACAGCATTCCCGTGACGACACGCGGCTCCGGTACGGGCCTTGTGGGAGCGGCTGTCGCTGTAAAAGGGGGAATTCTACTATGCACTGCCAAAATGAATCAAATCCTGGAACTCGATCCGGAAAACCTCACCGTAACCGTGCAGCCCGGTGTGCTGCTGATGGAGCTGGCCGAATATGTAGAGTCGCACCAGCTTTTTTATCCGCCGGATCCCGGTGAAAAATCCGCCACCATCGGCGGCAATATTTCGACCAACGCCGGCGGCATGCGCGCCGTGCGCTATGGTGTAACACGCGATTATGTACGCGCTCTTACCGTGGTACTCGCAAGCGGCGAGGTTGTGCAGCTGGGCGGAAAGGTTGTGAAAAACAGCTCCGGCTACAGTCTGCTGAATCTGATGATCGGTTCCGAGGGCACCCTTGGCATCATCACAGAAGCCGTGCTAAAGCTCCTGCCGCTGCCCGAAAAAACGATCAGCCTTCTGGTGCCTTTCGAGACCATGGAGGCCGCCCTGGCCGCCGTCCCCCTCATCGCGCGCTCCGGCACGAATCCAACAGCTATTGAATATATGTCACGCGACACAATCCTGTTTGCTGAGGATTATCTGGGCAAACAGTTCCCCGATACCGCCTATGACGCTTATCTGCTCCTGACCTTCGACGGTAATTCTTTATCCGAAATCGAGCAAAATTACAGCCGCGCCGCTGACATCTGCATCGAAAACGGTGCTATCGACGCCTATTTCATCGATACCGATGAACGCAAGAAATCCGTCTGGGACGCCCGCGGCGCTTTTCTCGAAGCCATCAAAGCCTCTACCGATGAAATGGATGAATGCGACGTGGTCGTACCGCGCAGCCGTATCGCCGATTTTATCACCTATACCCATGCGCTGGCAAAGGAACTTGACATTCGCATTCCCAGCTTCGGCCATGCCGGCGACGGCAACCTGCATATTTATATCTGCCGGGACGGACTCGATGATGCTACATGGCAGCAAAAGCTGTCCACCGCCTTCGAGAAAATGTATGCAAAATCAGCCGCCTTTGGCGGACAGGTCTCCGGCGAGCATGGCATCGGCTACGCCAAAAAACCCTATCTGCACGAGCATCTCGGCACCGTACAGATGGATCTGATGCGGGGCATCAAAGCCGCCTTCGACCCCAAGTACATTTTAAATCCCGAAAAAATCGTATAAAAAGGAGGATCCATGGAAGATTTACTGCAAAACCTTAATCCCGCACAGCGGGAAGCCGTGACCAAGACCGAAGGCTTTGTCCGTGTGATTGCCGGCGCCGGCTCTGGTAAAACACGCGCGCTTTCGCACCGCTTCGCTTATCTTGTGAACGAGCTGGGCATCATGCCCGGCAACATCCTGTGCGTGACCTTTACCAACAAATCGGCCGCCGAAATGCGGCAGCGCATTCACAATCTGACCGGCGATAACGACACCGGCTATATCAATACCTTCCATGGATTCTGCGTCTCTATTTTGCAGGAGGATAGCCACGCCGTTCAGTACCCCAAGAGCTTTTTAGTGCTGGACAACTCGGATATCGATTCCATGCTGAAGCTCATTTATGAAGAACGCGGCCTCACCCTGCGTGAGATGACCTTCGCTAAAGCAAGGGATATGATCGAAATCCGCAAGCTAAGCAAAAATCCCGATTACTATCTGGATATGATCGCCCTGCCCCTTGATACGCTGCATCAAAAGTATCTGGAGGCGCAAAAACCGGAGGACATGATCTTTTACGGCTATCTCTATCAGGAGAAAAAGTGCTTTGGTCTGGATTATAATGATCTGATCAACTTTTCCCTTTATATTTTTGAACAAAACGAGGAAATCAAGCTCAAATGGCAAAAACGCCTGCAATACATCATGATTGATGAATTTCAGGATATTGACTCTCTGCAGTACCGCCTCATGAGCATTCTCTGCGCCTACCACAAAAACCTGTTCATCGTGGGAGACCCTGATCAGACCATCTACACCTGGCGCGGCGCCAATGTGCGGTATCTCCTGCATTTTGACGAGGCTTTTCCTAACGTCCGAACCATTCTGATGATGCAGAACTATCGTTCAACGCCGGAGATCATCGCTGCCGCCAATTCGCTGATTCAAACGAACCGCGACCGCATTGCCAAAGAGCTGCTGCCCACCCTTTCTTCCGGCTCTGCCGTGATCTGCCATTTTGCGGATAACGCCCAGCAGGAGGCCTCGTGGATTGCCTCTCAGATTCTGCAGCTGCACGAGGGCGGCACTGCCTTTCGGGACATTACCATCCTATACCGCGCCCATTATGTAACACGCTCGGTGGAGGAGGGCCTGCTGCAAAATAAAGTACCATATACCATTTATAGCGGCGTTCAGTTTTTTGACCGTATTGAGATTAAGGATGCTCTTTCATATCTGCGTCTCATTGCTTATCATGATGATCTCTCCTTCCGCCGTGTTGCCAATGTGCCCAAGCGCAATCTCGGCAAGCGCCGCATGCAGTTTCTGGAAGACTATGCGGAGCAAAATCACTGCTCCCTGTATGAGGCTCTATCGCATACGCTGGAGCATGCCATTTTCAAGGGCACGCAGGCTGAGCAGCTGATTCAGCTGATTGAGACTTTCTCGGCAGCCTATGCTGACCGTCCCATCTCGGAACTGCTCTCGGACGTTCTGGATAAAAGCGGCTATGAGGCTATGCTGCGTACAGAGGGCAGTCAGGTGCGTCTCGACAATCTGGCCGAGCTCAAACAGTCCATCTATGAATATGAAACCTCCTGCGGCGAAGAAAGCACGCTTGAGCATTATTTATCCCATATCGCCCTTTTCACCAACATTGATGCCGCAGATGCCGGCGACAAAGTAAAGCTCATGACCATTCACGCCGCTAAGGGACTCGAATTTCCCGTTGTATTTCTCTGCGCCATGAACGAAGGCATCTGCCCTTCCCGCAAAATCAACACACGCGAAGCCATGGAGGAGGAGCGGCGCCTCGCCTTTGTTGCCATCACCCGGGCAGAGCAATCGCTCTACCTTTCTTCGGCCCAAGGCCGCAACCTGGACGGCTCCCCTCGCTATCCTTCACGATTCATACTAGACATTGATGATTCGCTTTTATGCTATACGCCGCCCCCGCGGGACGGCCTGATTGCGGAAACGCGGCAGTATATCCAAATGAACAGCCGCTTTCTGGAACCGAATATGCACAATGCCTATAATCCCGGCGACCGCATCTGTCATGCTGTTTTCGGAACCGGTACCGTGCTGGAGGCCGACCTTACAACCGGCGCGTATATCATTCAGTTTGATGCGATGCAGACGCCGCGCAGCATTGCGTTTCGGGTGAAATTATCAGCGGCCGAATAAGCCTTCAAATTTTTGCTTGACAAGTTCTGCTTCCTGTGCTATTTTTATACACATAAATCAACGAGGAAGAGTAAGTAATCATTTCCAACTTCTTTCCAGCGAG
>CANOUM010000163.1 GCA_947570515.1 uncultured Clostridia bacterium | reverse complement strand
AATGAGAACTAAGATAAACGGAAATAGTAAAGTAAAAGAACGCTAAGCTTCGCTTAGATGATAAGGGAGACTCTTTGCGAGAGTCTCCCTTATGTTTCACTATCATCAGAAATGGAGATTATGTATTATGTGGGGAATGATTGCAACCTGGCGGATGGCCCTGGAAGGGATCAGTGCAGGCGCAGAGCTTTTAGAAAACGGAAAAAACGCAGGAGATGCCATTGAAACGGCCATTCGTGCCGTGGAGGACTTCCCCTTTTATAAGTCAGTAGGGTATGGAGGACTGCCTAACGAGGAAATGCAGGTAGAGCTGGACAGTGCCTATATGGATGGCGATACGCTTGATATCGGAGCAGTGGCAGCGATTAAGGATTATGCCAATCCGATTTCGATTGCAAGAAGACTCAGCTATGAAAAAGTAAACAATGTTCTGGTGGCGGCAGGAGCAGAAAAGTTTGCCCATAAGGAAGGGTTTGAACGAAAAAATATGCTGACAGACCGGGCTAGAATTTATTATAATAGACGTATACAGGAAAACAGGGATCAGGAGATTAAACCATATAGCGGTCATGATACCGTGGGTATGGTATGCCTTGATCAAATGGGAAAGATGACAGCCGCTACCTCTACCAGTGGACTTTTTATGAAGCGCGCCGGCAGAGTAGGCGATTCTCCGATCAGTGGCAGCGGCTTTTATGTGGATAGTCAGGTGGGAGGTGCCAGTGCTACAGGTCTGGGAGAGGACTTAATGAAAGGCTGTATCTCCTATGAAATTGTGCGCCTTATAGAAGAGGGATTGCATCCGCAGGAGGCTTGCGAACGGGCGGTAAACCGGCTGGACGAAAAGCTGAAAAAGCGCAGGGGTAAAGCGGGAGATCTTTCTGTAATAGCGATGGATGCACAGGGACGCTGGGGCGTGGCCACCAATATCAGCGGTTTTTCCTTTGCTGTTGTGACTGAAAAGGAAAAGCCGCAGGTCTATCTAACCAAGCAGCAAGAGGGACACTGCGTACACGAAATAGCCAGTCAGGCATGGCTCGATGAATATATGCGCAGCCGGACAGCGCCGTTGGAATAAAAAACGGAGGAGTTAAATGATAGGAATTATCACAGCGACAAAAGAAGAATATGAAGCGCTGGGAAAAAGCTTAGAGAATGGATCTGTCTGCCTAGAGGCATGCGGGATGACATTTTTAAAAGGAAATTTAGACGGCCATGAGGCCGTAGGAGTGCAGGCCGGAATCGGCAAGGTCAATGCCGCTGTCTGTACGCAGTTCCTTATTGAGCGCTTTCATCCCGATGTGATCATCAATGTAGGCGTGGCAGGAGCACTCAATGAAACACTGCATGTTGGAGATGTGGTGATCTCAAATGCAGTCGCTCAGCACGATTTTGATACAAGCTTTTTTGGAGACGCACCCGGTTTTATATCAGGACCGGATCAGATATATTTCCAGGCAGATCAGACGCTGATTCAAGCCGCTCAGCGGGCCGCCGGGGAGCTTGGCATCGCAGCGCATTGCGGCCGCATTGTTACGGGAGATCAATTTATTGCCGATCCGGAAAAAAAGAAATGGCTTGTCCGGCAGTTTGCAGGCGATTGTACGGAGATGGAGGGCGGAGCGGTAGCGCAAACCTGTACGCTCAACGAGGTACCGTTTGTGATCATTCGGGCGATCAGTGACGGGGCGAGCGATGAAGCTCCGATGCAGTATGAGGAATTCGTCCGTTTTGCCGCTGCGCGGGCGATGCATATGATTCAAACCATGATGAAATATATTTAAAGGAGGAGCGAGCATATGATTTTAGTGACCGGAGGAGCCGGATATATCGGCAGTCATACCTGTGTAGAGCTTTTAAATGCGGGGTATGATGTGGCAGTGCTGGATAATTTGTGTAATTCGAGCGAGAAGGCGCTGGAGCGTGTGGAGCAGATTACAGGCCGCAGCGTGAAGTTTTATCAGGCAGACCTGCTGGATGAAGCCGCGCTGAATACTGTTTTTGACGAAGAGAAAATTGAAAGTGTGATTCATTTTGCCGGTCTGAAGGCAGTGGGAGAGTCGGTGGAAAAGCCGCTGGAGTACTATCAAAATAATATTACGGGTACGATCAACCTGTGTAATGCAATGCGCACGCACGGCGTGAAGAACCTGATTTTCAGTTCCTCTGCTACCGTATATGGCGAGCAGGAGGTTATGCCGATTACGGAGGAGATGCCAAAGAAAGCGGCTACCAATCCGTACGGCTGGACGAAATGGATGATTGAAGAAATTCTGAAGGGCGTGCATACAGCCGATCCGGAATGGAATATCATTTTGCTGCGCTATTTTAATCCTATCGGTGCGCATAAGAGCGGACTGATCGGCGAGGATCCGCAGGGAATCCCGAATAATCTGGTGCCCTATGTGGCGCAGGTGGCAGTCGGGATCCGCCCCTATGTGCAGGTGTATGGGGATGACTATGATACGCCGGATGGTACGGGCGTGCGGGATTATATTCATGTGCTGGATTTGGCCAGGGGGCATCTGAAGGCGCTCGAAAAGCTGGAGGAAAAGCCGGGTGTTGAGGTATATAATCTGGGCACAGGCAAGGGATACAGTGTGTTTGATGTAATTCATGCCTATGAAAAGGCCTGCGGCAAAGAACTGCCATATAAGGTAGTGGGCCGCCGCGCGGGAGACCTTGTGTATAGTTACGGTGATCCTTCTAAGGCAGAGCGTGAAATGGGATGGAAGGCACAGTACAGTATTGAGGATATGTGCGCGGATTCATGGCGCTGGCAGTCACAGAATCCGAATGGTTATGCAGAATGAAGAAGCAAAGAGATCAAAGGCTGATTTTTATGACCGGAGGAGGAACAGCCGGTCATGTGAATCCTAATCTGGCGCTGGCAGAGCCACTGCAAAAGGCGGGCTACCGGGTGGAGTATCTGGGGCAGAAGAATGAAATCGAATATGAGCTGGCTACGGCTGCCGGGCTCCCGTTTCATCAGGTGGCATCCGGGAGGCTGCACCGCAGTCTCAATCCGGATACGCTGCGCACGCCGTTTCGGGTAATTCGGGGGATTGCACAGGCAGTCCGCATTATTCGCAGGCGCCGTCCGGCACTGATTTTCTGCAAAGGCGGTTTTGCCAGTCTTCCGGCCGCTGTGGCCGGCCGCCTCACGCATACCAAGGTGATTCTGCATGAATCAGATCTAACACCCGGTTTGGCTAATAGGCTGTGTGCGCCATTTGCCAACCGTATCTGTACGACTTTTGAGGAAACGGTGAAGCAGCTGCCGGAAAAGAAAACGGTGTTCACCGGCACACCCATTCGTTCTGCGCTGGCCGGCGGAAGCCGTGAGCGGGGCTTTGCGCTTACTGGTCTAAATCCGCAGGGCAAGCCCGTGCTGCTCGTCATCGGCGGCAGTCAGGGCGCCGGTGCGCTCAACGATGTAGTGCATGATCATCTGCAGGAGCTGCTGCGTGAATATCAGATTGTCCATCTATATGGCGGTGAGCAGAGCGGCTTTGAGGTCAAAGAGGCAGACGGCTATTTCGCACTGGCATATGCCAGAGACGAGCTGCCGGATCTGTATGCAATCGCCGATGTGGTGCTCAGCCGCGCCGGCGCTAATTCCATAAACGAGCTTTTGCTGCTAAAACTGCCCAATATCCTAGTGCCGCTGCCGCTCACGGTCAGCCGCGGCGATCAGATTTTAAATGCGGAGCACTTCAAGCAGAAGGGCTTTAGCTATGTGTTGCCGCAGGAGGCGCTCACCATAGAGAATCTTCAACAGGCCCTTTCCTATGTGCATGGTCATCGCGCAGAGTATCAGGCCGCCATGGGCGGAAAAGCTGCCAAAAACGGTACAGCTGAGGTGATGCGCGTGATTTTGGAAACGGTGCAGAGCTGAGGGACAGTATGTACAAGATTGCCATATGTGATGATGTTGCAGCAGCAGGCGCTCATGTGCAGCAGCTGACGGCTGAATGGGCAAGGAGCGTGCTGCAGGAGCCGGTAGAAATCGAGGTGTATACCTCTGCCGAGGCATTTTTGTTCCACTATGAGGAGGATCGTTCCTGTCAGATCCTGCTGCTGGATATTGAGATGCCGGAGATGGACGGCATGGCGCTTGCGCGCCGCATCCGGAGAGATAATCGGGCGCTGCAGATTGTGTTTATTACCGGGTATGCCGATTATATTGCGGACGGGTATGAGGTAGAGGCGCTGCATTATCTGCTGAAGCCGGTCGACCGGAAAAAGCTGTTTGAGGTGCTGAGCCGGGCTGTGCTCAAAATACAGCAGGAGGAAAAGGGGCTCGTACTGCATACGGCAGAAGGCGTCGTACGCCTGCCATATTATGAAATTCGTTATTTAGAAGTACAGAAGAACTATGTCACCGTGCATGCAGAACGGGAAAGTACAGTTTACAAGGGACTACACAAGGTAACGGTCTGACGGGCGCTGATAT
>CANOUM010000162.1 GCA_947570515.1 uncultured Clostridia bacterium | reverse complement strand
CATTTAGAAACTAATGAAAAGGAGACCGTTTAAAACGGAACAGTGAAGCAGTATGAAGATGATTGTAACCGGTGGAGCCGGATTTATTGGCAGCAATTTTATTTTATATATGATGCAGGAGCATCCGTCAGATCAGATTGTTTGTCTAGATTCTCTTACGTATGCAGGTAATCTGGAAAATCTCAAGGATGTAATGCAAAATCCCAATTTTCGTTTTGTAAAAGAAAGCATCACAGATCGCGAAGCAGTCTATCGTCTTTTTGAAGAAGAAAAACCAGATGTTCTTGTGAATTTTGCAGCCGAGAGCCATGTGGATCGAGCTATCGATAACCCCGGCATTTTTGTGGAAACCAATGTGCTGGGAACGCAGGTTTTATTGGATGCTTGTCGTAAATATGGCATTGAGCGCTTTCATCAGGTTTCTACCGATGAGGTTTATGGAGATCTCCCGCTGGATCGTCCTGATTTATTTTTCACAGAAGATACGCCTTTGCACACTTCAAGCCCTTATTCAGCATCAAAGGCTGGAGCTGATCTTTTGGTTGGCGCTTACCATCGGACATTTGGACTTCCGGTTACGATCAGTCGCTGCTCTAACAATTATGGTCCATATCAATTCCCGGAAAAACTGATTCCGCTGATGATTGCCAATGCGTTAAATGATAAACCGCTTCCCGTATACGGCGAGGGACTTAACGTTAGAGATTGGTTATATGTAGAAGACCACTGCCGAGCTATTGATTTAATTTTAAGAAATGGAAAAGTAGGAGAGGTTTATAATATCGGCGGGCATAATGAGATGCGCAATATTAATATTGTGAAAATTATCATTGAAGCGCTTGGAAAGAGCGAAAACCTGATTACGTATGTAAAAGACAGAGCAGGGCATGATTTGCGCTATGCCATTGACCCGGCTAAAATTCATGCAGAGCTGGGATGGCTTCCCGAGACTAAGTTTGTAGATGGAATACAAAAAACGATTCGTTGGTATCTCGATAACAGAACGTGGTGGGAGAATATTATCAACGGAGAGTATCAGGAATATTATCAGAAAATGTATGGGAATCGCTAAAGGAAATGAGGGGAGAGTTACCGAAAGGCAATTCTCCCTGTTTCCATCATAAACGAGATATGCATTTGCAACAGAGGAGTGGAATATAAAATGGGAAAATGGAAACAGCTGATAACTCTTAAAAACTGGAAAAAGATCAAACGTCTCATTGCACAGGGAGAATGGAATGTGCTCTTACATGGGGTAAAGCGAAAGTTAAAAGCTCAGCCTCTTAAGATGCAGCCAGCCTATTCTTATCATGAAATTCAAACAAAGCGTCTGAGAAGAAGCAATGCGATTGAAAGCAGTATGCGGGGAGTTACTGTAGATATTATTGTGCCGGTTTATAATGGAAAATCTTATCTGGAAAAGCTGTTTCAGGGAATTGAAAAAACTAATATATCGTATCGTCTTCTGCTGATTGATGATGCAAGCCCAGATACAGCAACAGTGGAATTTTTAAAAGAATACGCCAAGCAGCATGAAAATGTAGAGCTGATAAAAAATGCCCGTAATATGGGCTTTGTTGGTAGTGTCAACAGAGGATTGGCCATGGCTCGGAGTCATGTAGTGTTGTTAAACACAGATATTGAACTGCCTGAAAGATGGCTTGAACGTTTGATCGCGCCCATTATAAAGGATCCTACAGTGGCCTCTGCGACTCCATTTACCAATAGTGGTACAATTTGCAGTTTTCCGGAGTTTTTAAAAGATAACGAGATTTTCAATCAGCTCTCTGTCGATCAGATTGATGAATATTTTAAAGAGATTCGTTCTATGTATACCACAATCCCAACAGGCGTGGGGTTTTGTATGGCTATGAATCAAAAGGCAATCAGAGAAGTAGGGCTATTGGATCAGAAGACTTTTGGAAAGGGGTATGGCGAAGAAAACGATTGGTGTCAAAGGGCTATACAAAAAGGTTTTCGCAATGTTATGGTGGAAAATCTGTATGTATATCATAACCACGGCGGAACATTTACCAGTGAAGATAAAAGGCAGCTCATGGAAATCAATCAAGAGAAACTTGCGCAAAAACATCCGCGCTATGCCAATTTGGTTGGGGAATATATAGAGCAAGACCCTATGGGAGAGGTGAGAGCTTATGTTTTTTGCCGTCTTACGGCTTCATTAGAAAGCAACCGATATTTGATTTTTCATCATACCCTGGGGGGCGGAGCTGATCAATATATTCAAAATTATGCAGAAAAACAAAGAAATGAAGGAGCTGTTACGGCTTTAATACAATATCAAAAGCAGACAGACACCTATCAGATCGAATATCAATGGAAACAATATAAAATCTTTTTATCAGCGCTGACCTTGGAGGAAGTGTTTCATTTTGCTGTCAAGATCCATGTCAATCAGGTGATTGTGAATCAGCTGGTAGGATATCCGCGCGTAGCAGAACATTTACAAAAAATTCGTGAATTTTGCGAAGAAGAGAGCCTTCATCTTATGGCTATGCTGCATGATTATTATGCGATTTGTCCCAGCATCTATTTACTCAATGATCAATCTGAGTTTTGTCATGTTCCCGGAGGCACAGAGTGTGAAACCTGTTTTCAAAAAAACGCAAATTGTGATAACTATGAGTTTGCAAGCATCCGGGAATGGAGGGGAGTATGGAGAAACTTCTTGCAGGCATGTCATGAGGTTCGCGTCTTCTCGCAGGATTCCGCAAAGTTAATAGAAAAAGCATATGGTGGCTTGGATCAAATCCGTATTTTGCCAGAACAGCATACGGCGCTCATTCCTTTAGAAAAACAATATAAATCGACGTCTGTACTTACAATTGGGCTGTTAGGGACGCTAACGGAGTTAAAGGGAGCGCGGTTTATTGAAAAAATGCTGAATATTGTAGAGGAGAGAAAACTGCCGGTACGGTTTGTCTTATGTGGAAGTTCTCCCAATCGGATTAAGCATAATGGGTATTATGAAACGGGAGCCTATCATCCGGGGATGCTGCCGCGTTTAACTTTGGAGAATGATATTGATTTGTTTTTTATTTCTTCTATATGTCCGGAAACCTTTTCTTACACAACACAGGAGGCAATTGAAATGAGAGTTCCGGTTGCTTGTCTTCCGTTAGGCGCACCGGTAGAGCGAATTCTTAGATATGAAAAGGGAATGGTCTTATCAGAACCCTCCCCCGAACAAAATTTGAAAGAGCTGATTCAGTTTGGTCAGCGATGGAAAAAAGAGAATCGGCAGCAGATATCAAGAGTTTTGTTCTTAATTGAAGAGCCTTCTTATGCTACTAGGTACAGGGTAGAGCATTTACAAGAACAGCTTTTGAAATACGGCATTCCCTCCGATTGTTATGAGGTTTCAGAATATAGAAAAAAAGAAGGCTACACTTGTGTGATGATATATCGTTGTGAAATGTCTGGTAAAATGAAAAAACTGATAACAGAGTTCAAAAATAAGAAAATTCCGGTATGGTATGGGATCGATGATTTGGTCTTTGATTTTCATAAAATTGAAAAGCTGGATTTTTTAAAACAAAAAGAATATCAGGATTTTTCAGAACGATGCCAAAAAATTTATGACTGTATGAACGCATGTCAGGGTGTGTTTGTATCTACTCATACCTTGAAAAGAGAAGTGGAACAAACATTTCCTGATAAGCAGGTTATCGTGCAGAGAAATGCGGCAAGTTATGAAATGATCGTTTTATCGCAAATGGCATTGCAGAAAAAAGAGAAAAATAAAATGGGGCAGGAACTTTGGCTTGGATATTTCAGTGGTTCCAACACGCATAATGAGGATTTTGCAGTCATTGAAGAAGTAATCCTGGAAATATTAAAGCAAAACCCTTATGTTCATTTGAAAATTGTAGGAGCTCTAACGCTGTCAGAAGCGTTTAAACCGGTATGGAATCAGATTGATCAATGCACATTCCGGCCTTGGCAAGAGCTCCCTGAACTGCTTTCCCAAATCGATATTAATTTGATGCCATTGCAGAAATCGATTTTTCATGCATGTAAATCAGAAAATAAATGGCTGGAAGCATCTTTAGTGAAAGTACCAACAGTTGCGTCTTTTAATGAAGAACTTGCCAGTGTAATAGAGTCAGGTGAAACGGGGATATTATGTGATACGGTGGCAGAATGGAATCAGGCTTTGATGCAGCTGCTTCAAGAAGAGTCATTCAGAAAAGAAATAGGAGAAAAAGCTTATATGAATGTGATGCAGTATCATACAACCAGGCAGCTCGAAGAGGAGGTTAAGTCGATTTTTGGCCAATAATCTTGACTTTTATATATGATACGTTTATAATTTTAATATTATTTAGAGTATGGAAGGAAAGGATTTTTATGGGGAATTTTACCTTTATTGATACAGGAATTCAGAACTTATATATTGTAGAAGCAAAACGCTTTGGCGATGCCAGAGGGTATTTTATGGAAACTTAT
>CANOUM010000161.1 GCA_947570515.1 uncultured Clostridia bacterium | reverse complement strand
AGTATTCGCTTTGAGCCGTCTTTTCGTTTAGGCCTTGTTTAGGCAGCTGAATTTTTAGCATCTTCGATGACTTTACGAATTTCTTCCAGAAGCTTCATGGGATCAGGGCAATAGTAGAGCAGAAACAGAATAAAAGTCAATGTACTGCATAGGCTTTTGCCATTATCAATGTCGCTGTAGGATCTTGTGTCAATTTCAAGCTTTTCAGCCATCTTTGCTTGTGTTAAGCCAAGAGCCTTTCTGGTATTTTTAAACTGTTTGTGCAAGTAATGCTTCAAAACTTTTAGATATAGAGTTTTCATGGTTATCTCCTCGCTTTCATTAGATTTCATAGGAATTTTAACAAAAGCAAGAGGTATGCACCATGAGGTCTACCTCATATTTTTAAAATTTTTCGAATGAGATCGGTTTTTGTGGGGGTTGTAGATTTTATAGGTAAAAATGCTTTATAGAGCGTTACTAAAGCTTAAATATATAGCCTCAGTAATTCTGAGTCTTTGATTAATTTTGTTAAAGAAAAAAGCCATCCAAGAAAATCGGATGGCTTTTGTGTACAGAATTAGCGTAATATATGTCGACAAGATCTGGCCGCAACAGAGATTACGGAATGAATCTGCTGTTCAGATACAATTAGCATGGTCGGCTTCTTCCACATCTTCATGAATCACACCTCCCCTCGCCCAAATTTTGAACATTCTGGATGCTTCTTCACAAGTTTTGCTGTTGATCCAGTAAAACGTACTTTTCCCTTGATTTCGTGAGCAGAGCAGATTGGCTTTTTTCATGATATCAAGGTGATAAGTTACAGTATTTAAAGCGAGTCCTAATTTTTTAGCGATATCACCGCTTGATTGCTCGCCATGTTCCAAGATAATCCCTACGATACGTTCCCGGTGCCGATCCCCAATAGCATTACCGATTGCTTCTGGGCTGATTTTGAAGTTTATATCAATGAGAAGAGTTTCTGCGTAATTTTGTCCTAAAATACACCAGCCGTGAGCATCATCTAATAAAGTAATCCAGATACCATTTTTCATAAAGAGACAGAAAGAAATACTAATAGTTTTTAAAGAATTCCACTGATGTTCAATTTCAGCATCGGAATCAGAAGAATTCAAATGTAAAGACATAATTTTCTGAAGATCTGGCATATAGAGGTTTTCATGCAATAATAGCAACTCATTTGCACGAAGACCATAGCTCTCACAAAATTGATTATAATAATTGGTGATCAATTCCTTAAGACAATCTATGTAAGGTTTTTTATTCACTGAGAAATTAAGAAGAAAGAATCGAATATCATCAGATAAATCATTTCGATTATAGATTTTTTCAGCAACCTCTGCAGGACGAATGGAAGCAGAAGCCTCTTCTTGAAGATAAAAATGGAATATTTTTTGGAACATGGTATCCGCGTCATTTAATTCCTGAAAAATTATATCTAAGTCTAACTGGAAACTATTTTTTTTAAGTTGGTCTTTAAAAAATATAGAGAGAAAAGTAAGCGCCCGGGTATCCTTGCGATAAACAAATAACAATAAGCGTTGATCTGGTTCATCAAACTGATCCATCCAATAATTATAATAAGTTAAGTCTCCATTTTCATGACTGGAGTTGACAACGGTGCTAACCCACTTTTCTTTAGGATTTAGTTTCATAATTAACATAGAAATTATGTCATATATCAGACCAGGGTCTCTTTTAAATTTTACATCCATAACATTCTCCTTATTATCTATATTCTTAAATATAAGTTTCCTATTTATTTTATATCATAAAATAAATAGTGAGTCAATATGAGCAAAGTAATTGGATAGAAGTAAAAGTCAAGACAGAATATTCCGGTATACAGTTCATTTTATGCTAAAATGAGCATGTCATCTAATATCCTCTAATAATACGCTTTATTAAAAATATTCAAATTGTTAAGTTAAAACAAAAAAACTCGATAAAAATAAAAATGAAGTTAAAGACGTGAATCAAACCCCCTGAGTATAAGAGTTACTTGCGGTACTGTAGTCTGCAGAGGGAAAAGCATTGTCAAAAACGGATGTGAAAGCATATATAATAATAGGGTGCGGATTTAATTAAGTAAAAGATAGGGAGGAAAAATGAAAAAAGTAATCGATGTAAGTCAGTTTCAGGGAGTTATCCATTGGGAAACAGTCCGTCCTCAAATTGATGGGGCCATTTTACGCTGCGGCTATGGAATGGATCAATTAGATCAGGATGATACACAGTTTAAGAGAAATGCAGATGAGTGCAGCAGATTAAAGATTCCTTTTGGCGTCTATCTTTATAGCTATGCAGACACAAAAAAACGGGCACTCTCGGAGGCAGAACATGTTTTAAGACTGGTTAAAGGATATGATTTGTCATATCCGGTATATTATGATTTAGAACAGCCTGGTATTGAACAAAATGCAGCCATATGTGCCGGTGTATTTGGAGATAAAATTGAACAAGCCGGTTACTGGTGCGGCATCTATGCAGATGCGAACTGGTGGGAAAACTATTTAACGGGAGTTAATCAATTTAGTAAGTGGGTAGCGCAGTATACCGATACGCCAGAATATACGGTTAAGAATGTGGATATGTGGCAGTACACAGCCAATGCACACATCAATGGAATTGAAACAGCCGTAGATCTCAATGAATGCTACCGGGACTTTCCTGAGGAAATCCGGGAGGCAAAAGAAAATCGGGAGGTGACGACAGTGGAATTAAAAGTATTATGGAAAGGAAAGCAAGGCAGTGAAATAAGAGCGCTCCAGATCCTGCTGATTGGCAATGGCTACGACTGCGGAGGTTTTGGAGCTGATGGCATATTCGGCGCCGGTACGGAGAATTCAGTACGAGCTTACCAAGGTGCACACGGAATAGGTGTGGACGGCATTGTGGGCGCTAAGACTTGGGCAAGTTTGCTAGGCAAGTGATGTCTGGTAAAAGATGAGTCCTTCTTTCCCTCCGATCACAAGAGAGGAGGGATACTTATGAGTGATGACAAGAGGCTCAATATTGTGTTGTATTGGTATTAGTCGGATGCATAAAATAACAGTCCATTAAAGCATGGACTGCTGAAGCCGCATAAACACTGAAAAACAAAAAAACCCGCTGTTTCAGCAGGTTCCATAAAAAATGAGGCATCGGGGTTTCGAACCCCGAACACCCAGATTAAGAGTCTGGTGCTCTACCAGTTGAGCTAATGCCCCAACGACTTAACATTATATCAGTACAGATAGGGAATGTCAAGCATATACCAAATTTTATTTTGGTAGACCTGGGTAGGAAGGACTCGAACCTTCGGATGCAGGAATCAAAATCCTGTGCCTTACCGCTTGGCGACTACCCAATAAAACTCGGACAAGGGTGGGTACTGGGACTCGAACCCAGGACCTCCAGAGCCACAATCTGGCGCTCTAACCAACTGAACCATACCCACCATGAGATAGTCTCTTTGCATTAAAGGGACAACGTGCCTGCAGGGATTCGAACCCCGGACACGCGGCTTAGAAGGCCGCTGCTCTATCCAACTGAGCTACAGGCACATAAAATGCGCTGTGAGAAACACGAGGCAACTAAACAGGCTAGATCGGGGTAACAGGACTCGAACCTGCGGCCTCCTGAACCCAAATCAGGCGCTCTAGCCAAACTGAGCTACACCCCGAGACGGCTCCCAACTAATGCATCGGAGACCATTATACTAAATCAAAACAGTAATGTCAACTATTTTTTAACACAATTAGCATCAAATGGGAAACCTTTTGCAGAAATCCTCGTAATCCTCTTTTTCCGTGATCCAGATAATGAAAGGATATTCTGTTTTGCCCATACGGTTCAGCGCTTCCAAACGATGGTTTCCATCGTTCAGTTCAAAGTGCCCCGCCACATAATTGGCAATCAGGGGCGGCATATCCTCTGTTTTTTCCAATACTTCTTTCAGATGCTCCACGTGTTTTTCAAACCATTCCGCGTCTACCCGGAATTTCATCGTTTCTTCAGGACCGCAGCAGCGCTCAAAATATCGCAGCGGCATTACGCGGGGGCCTGTAAAATAGCGGTCGTAGATTTTTAAGCCATCGGAAAATGCTTTGTTGTGTCCATCACTCAGCAGATAGGTATGCACCCATTCTTCCAGCTTTCCATGTGCGGAAAATTCTTTCGCAGACGACAGCGTCATGGCATATTCCATATAATCATCGGCCTCCTTTGTGTATACGATTTTTTTAATTGATTCGAGCGAGAGAAAATAGCGCTCACACAGCATGTTCGGTTCTTCCCCGGCTTGAAATGCACAGCGGATCGCATGATTGCGCTGTTTCAGGTAATGGCGATAACCGGACGTTTCTCCCCAGGCTTTTCGTTTCTTTCCGGCCGGAATATAAACAAGCTTGCCTGCCGCATATTTTTGCAGCTGTTTCAAAATTTCCTCGGGGAAAAGATCTACCGCGTTTTCATACTTCATTCTATCACCTC
>CANOUM010000160.1 GCA_947570515.1 uncultured Clostridia bacterium | reverse complement strand
GAAGGAAAAAATGTTTATAAATCCCGCATCCGCCTGCAGGAATATGACACCTTTATTATGATGAGTGACGGCGCTATTTATGCCGGCATTGGCGAAGAGCTTAATTATGGCTGGCAGCGAGATAACATCATTGAATTTATGGAAGTCATGTATGATAAGGACTATACTGCTAAAACGCTGAGTACCATTTTGTTAAACGAATGCAATAAGCTATATGGGTATATGCCTGGTGATGATACCACTGTCTGCACGATTAAACTTCGCAAGCGCAATCCTATGAACTTAATGATTGGTCCTCCGTCTGATCCTCAGGACGTCAACAAAATGATGTCGCTTTTCTTTTCCAAGGAAGGAAAGCATATCGTTTCCGGCGGTACTACTTCTACCCTGGCCGCTGCCTATCTGGGGACAGTTGTTGATACTGGTCTGCCGCTCTATTTAGATCCGGATATCCCCCCCACCAGCAAAATCAAGGGAGTGGATCTGGTTACCGAGGGCGTCATTACCATCAACCGAGTGGTTGAATATGCCAAAAACTATCTGGAAGATAACGAAAGCTATTCTCAGTGGAGCTATAAAAAAGACGGGGCTTCTTTGATCTCTCGCTTACTCTTTGAAGAAGCAACCGATATCAATTTCTTTGTTGGCCGCGCCATGAATCCGGCTCATCAAAACCCGGATCTGCCCATCAATTTTAATATCAAAATGCGCTTAGTAGATGAGCTTTGTACTTGTCTGCGTAAAATGGGTAAGCAAGTCAAAATCAGTTATTTCTAATACCTATAGGAGGAACTATGATTAAGTACGATACACATGTACAGCATTTAAAATATCGTGTGCTTCAATCCGTCGCCCGTCACCATTGGCAGGGTGATCTGAATGATTCTATTACTGAAATTTTAAAAACAGAAATTATCCCCGGCAAAAAAGCGACTATGCGCTGCTGTGTTTATAAAGAACGCGCCATTGCGGCGCAGCGTGTTAAGCTTGCTATGGGTGGAAATAAATCCAACCCTAATGTCATCGAAGTCATTGATATTGCCTGCGATGAATGTCCTGTCGGCGGATATGCGGTAACCGATGCCTGCCGTGGATGTATCGCCCATCGCTGCGAGCTTGCCTGCAAACGCGGCGCTATCTCTTTTGATATGCACCAGCGGGCTGTTATCGACAAAGATAAATGTGTTGAGTGCGGCGCCTGCAGCAAGGTGTGCCCCTACTCCGCAATCAAAAATTATAAGCGTCCCTGTGAAACTGCTTGTAAGGTCAATGCCATCTCTATGAATGAGGATAAAGCGGCTTCTATTGATGATAACAAATGTATTTCCTGCGGCGCCTGCGTCTATCAGTGTCCGTTTGGCGCAATTATGGATAAATCCTTCATGTTAAATGCGATTGATTTCCTTAAAGGCAGCGAAAATAATCAGAAATACAAAGTATATGCGGTGGTTGCTCCTTCCATTGCCAGCCAGTTTACACAGGTAAAACTGGGGCAGGTCATCACAGGTATAAAAGAACTCGGTTTCTTTAGTGTTATTGAGGCCGCTTGGGGCGCCGATTTAGTCGCTTACCAGGAGTCTGCTGAACTTGTAGAAAAGGGCTTTTTAACCAGCTCCTGCTGCCCCGCTTTCGTGGACTATGTAAAAAAGAATTTCCCTAAACTGACTGATCATATTTCACATAATCTTTCTCCAATGGCGGCCATTGCTCAAAAGATCAAAGAAGCCGATCCCGATTGTAAGGTCATCTTCATTGGTCCCTGTACGGCTAAGAAGAAAGAATTCCAGCTGGAAAGCGTACGGCCTTATATCGACTGTGTACTGACCTTTGAAGAGCTTCAGGCTCTGTTTGGCAGCCGGGATATCGAACTGGAATCCCTTCCGGAAGATGTGCTGGATAATGCTTCTTATTACGGCCGTATCTTTGCCCGCAGCGGCGGTCTGGCCGACGCCGTGCGTCAGGCTTTGAAGGAACATGGCATGGAGGATTACGATTATCGTCCTATCTCTTGCGATGGAATTGAAGCATGCCGTATGGCGCTGTTAAAAGCCAATGCTGGTAAACTGCCTGAGAATTTCATTGAAGGTATGGCCTGCACCGGCGGCTGTATTGGCGGTGCTGCCTGCCTGACACATGAAGAAAAGGATAAGCGTCAAGTCGATGTCTATGGCCGAGAGGCTCTGGAAAAGACTATCACAGATGCGATTCATGTGTTAAAATAATCTTTAAATGAATGCCGGAAATCAAAAAGGTGCTGAAAAGTGATTATATGACTTCTCAGCACCTTTTGTTCTATCCAGTTATTTATTTTTTCAAACAGCTCCGCACATAGTTCTCTACCAGTTCTTTTCCTTTTCCCTGGAAGTTATGACCGTTTAAAACAATGTCTGCTTGCAGCTTTGTCGGGATAAAATATTTTGTTTCACTATACTTGGCAGAATTTAAGTAAAAATCTGCGATATCCTCCATGGTTCCTCGCCCTGCTTTCATATTTCGGACAATTCTGCGATACATACGAATCTCCGGATCCAAATCCATATATATTTTTAGATCCTCCAATTCTCTCAGCTCCGGAAAATAAAGTACAGTCAGACCTTCTAAAATGACAATATCCAGATCTTCCCGGCGGCAGATCTCCTTCGCTGCTTCATAGTAAGCTTCGAAATTAAGTGACTGAGGACAATTATAATCATCATATTCCAAATTGGATAAGGGAGAAATCATTTTGGGCAGAGGGCGGTTAAAATACTGATCTGTCGGCAAAAGCCCTACCTGATACTCCTTAAAATCCTCCAGAAGCATCTGCGTGAAAGTGGATTTTCCGCTTGCAGAACATCCTGCGATTGCAATAACAAAAGGTTTTTTCATTTGGCATCCTCCATTTTGCCGCTTGGCGGCGCTTATAAATCTATACCGGTCTTTTTCACCAATAACTCTCTGGCTGAGTCAAGAGAATCGACGCCGGTTCGGTTTTTGATAGGCGCGAACTCCTCTTCGCGTACTACCTCAAAAACGGTTACAGCATCAAAGAATGCCAGAATATCAAAAATAAATGTCTCGAGCTTATAACCATTAGGCTCTATCGGATGTACCGAATTTCCTTCGGCATCGATACATTCAATTTTTTTATTGGCTCTATGAATCGGCATTTTTTCCTTGGCCTTTTTCTCTGTGGATTCAATATGAAAAAGGTAATTTAAGGTAACGCCATAATTATACTTGTAATTTCCTGTTTCGTCCATGGAATTTCTTAGCTCATCTGTCAATTCTGAGTACTCCACCACGGAGGGATGACCATTGCGCAGACAAATCGCTCCTACTTTTTCGTCGGGACTCACCTTGGCAATGACTTTGGCTCCTGCCGCATGCTGATTGGCAATTGTCGCTCCTATGAAGACTGGGTCTCCAATATTTTGCAGTACATTATCTACTGAAAATACATTAAGCCATTCAATTCCATTTTGCTTCATTTCTTCAATCATGCCATTTCTTTGAAGAGAAGTGAACCAGCCGCCGTTTCCATTAGGCGTAAGAGAGATTTTCCCTTTCTCTTCCAACAGGATTTTCCCCTGATGATCCAAGGAAGGCGCCATATCCTGCTTAAAGAAATGGATATACGATTCCGGATAGCCAAAAAATTCATGTGTCTTAAAAAAAGCTACTGTTTGCTCGTGATTGCGTTCGCTGGTCATAATGTACAGATGCATATGCGCTCCTAAAGGCTTGGTGTTGACTTCTATGTTGCGCAAAAGGATTTCAAATAAATATAATGGCTTAGTGATGCCCACATTGAGCGTCCCTTTGGGGCCATCAAAACCAAGCCGGCTTCCCTGTCCCCCTGCCAAAAGCACGGCGGCTATCTTTTCCTGCCTTAACGCCTGCTCTCCAATAGAACGAAATCTCTCCTCCTGCACCTTAATCTGCTGCTGCGTAAGCGTCTGAATAGGTGCGATTTCATCCTGATTTGTCTGAAGGTCAGTTCTCATCGCTTCTTCAATCATAGCATAGTCTAAGCTCGCAATTTCTCTTTCCAGTTCCTTCTTTTCCTGTTCAGTCAGCTGATTATAAAATCGAAGCACCTGCTCCTGTCCATGCTCCTGCAAAGTTTGATACATTGACTTATCCATCATATCCTCCTCTTTCGCTTCCAATACATTCATATCTCTGCTCAGCGCGGTTCGTGTACGTGAGTATAGGACGATTTAAGACCGCGCTTCGAGCCAAACAAAATTCTGATCCGTACATAAAAAATCCAAATTATACAGACACAGAACCTGTCCGATTTGTTCCTTTTTAATGAGCTCCGACAAATTTTCTCGATAATACCGCAGATCGACCATCACGATTTCCTGATACATCTCTGCTAAAAATGGCACCATGCTATTTGCATAAGAATCCTTCAGCAGCAATAGCGTCTCCTGCCTCTGAGCCTCTGCATTGTGCACTCTGGCAAGACCATAATTGCCTCCCATAAAGGCTGTAT